>JABEVJ010000095.1 GCA_013043985.1 Legionellales bacterium
ATTATCCGAAGTGTTGTTGGTATTATCCGAAGTGTTGTTGGTATTATCCGAAGTGTTGTTGGTATTATCCGAAGTGTTGTTGGTATTATCCGAAGTGTTATCGGTATTGTTTACAGCACTTCTTGTAGAGAGCGCAGGTGTATGAGGTTGATATAATTTCGCTTTTTGATTTACGTCCAGTACAATTCGTTGCAGAGTAGTTAATTTTAATGTGAGCATTAATCCAAGAGCAAAAAGAATGAAATAACCCGGTAGAATTAAAGTAAAAAACTTTATTTTCCTATTATTTTTGATGAGTGAAACTATATAATGGCCTGTCTGGTAGAGATAAAAGCCCCGGCTGAGGGCACTGGCAGATAAAAGACATGCAAAAAATGTGGCGAAACATAACTGTGGCAATATACTAAAGTCAAGCATAACATCCCACCAAATCAGAGTGGCTATCCAAAAACTGCAACCTAAAGTAATCATAAAAGGAGCAAGAGCACCCAGTTTATACGGAAGTGTCAGAGGAGAAAGTATGCCAATTTTGTAGAAGGCAAAATAATAATTGCTGATACAAAGAGCAATTATTAATATCATGGATATGCACCAGATGGATTTTCGATAGTTCTTATAAAGGAGTGGTATTCTGCATGTTGTGTTATTTATTTTAAACTTGCCAAATCGGCAATCAAGAAAAATTGTGACGGCTTTTGAAAAAGCAATCCCTGACAAGCCAATAGTAGAGATAGTAATGACGTTATCCCATGCCTGGGGTTGATATGAAAAGAGACCTGTTGGCTCTATAAGAGGTAAATTAACTAAAAGTAATAAACATGCTTTGAACCAAAAACCCAAGACAGCAAAGCACGACATAAAAAAATAAAAATAGGAAAAGCTGCCCACAAAAGCTAAACAAAACATGGAGCAGCAGCTCAGGCAAAATAGGAAAAAAACAATCTTGTCTCCTGGATAATGAGGCAAGGTGAAAGCTGAGACAAGACCAAAACCGAGAGCAAAACAAACCAGTAGTGTGGTTTTGTATGTAAAGCTGTTTTTGATAAATGCGGTATTCATAATTTAATTGCCATCAACTTTTATAAAAAAGTGTAAAAACACGAAGTGGACTATACCATAAAATAGTTGCAGATACACTGACCAATGACCCTAAGGCGCACCCTAAAATGCCATAGTATTTAACGAATATAATTGAGAGCAAGATGGTGAGTATCGCTTGAAGTATCACTATCTTGCGCATTAGTTTAGTATCATTAATACTGAGCAATGCGAGAGTCAGGGTGCCGACTGTAATCGAAATAATATGATAGGAGGCAAGCATCCACAATAGTGAGGGCATATAGTTTATCTGATGGTGACTTAAAAAAGAGATAATCCAGCGGCCAAAAATTGCCAGCATACCAGAAATAAGCAGTGTCAATAAAAAAATAAAAAGTGTAAGATAACCCAGTATTTTCTTGAAAAGTAATTTATTGTTTTGATAATAGGCTTGGGCTAGTATTGACCAAAATGGTGCAATTATGAGAGTTGTGAGCATTTGCAAATAAGCAAATAACTGAAAATGAATGGCGTATATCGCAGCTTTTTCCTGACCTAACAAGCTATTCGTTATGACTATGCCAGACTGAAAAATAGCCAGCGCGGTCAGTTGAAATAATAAAAAATCCATGCTTGAACCGGCCAAACCACGAAGTACTTGCCATTTTACATTAAAAAACGTAAATGAAAGGTTTTTTCTGCTCTGAATAAACCAAGTTGTGCCGAAGAGCGCACCAGCCCAGCTCCCAATTTGTAAAGCAGAAGCCGCTAAAATAAACCCCTGATTTTCTTTTATAATAAAAATTTGTAGTCCTATTCCTAAAATACTGCCCAAAATTAACCAAGGCGAGAATAAATATTCCTGCTGAAAAGCTGAATAAATGAGTTTAGGTAAACTAAAAGGAATAATGAGTAAAGTTGTCCATAACAAAATTAAAATAAGACTGGTTAAGTCAGAGTGAGAAATGCTTATTTGAATATTTAAAATTTTATTCCAATCAAGCCATGGAATTATGCAGGACAAGGCTAAACATAATAGTATTGATAGAGCTAAAGTGGCAAAAAAAGCACTTGAAATTAATTCACTTATTTTTTCAGAGCTGTTTTTTTCTGCATGTTGTTTAATGATGGCGTTTTTAAGACTTAAGCCGACTCCACCATCGGCAATGGTGTTAATCCATATGCACATCGTCAGCACCGTTGTAATAAGCCCATACATTGAGGCTCCAAGATAACCAATAATCAAAGGGATGCTTATTAAAGTAATGGTAAATTTAATACCAATTGCCAATCCATTAGCCATTATCGTCATAAGGGCAGCATTAAATGAGGGATGAAAATGCTTTTTTTTGAATAAATTAATCATGCTTTGGTATTTTTAGTAAAATCTGTTTGAATTTTTCATCGATAGAATCGGAAGAAAAATCTATTTTCACGCGCTCTATTGCATTAATAGTAATTTGAAGCAGCAGCTCAGGATTGGAGTACAAAATGCTAAAGGCCTGTTTTAATGATGATAGAGATAATTCATCAGCAATAAGAGCACAGGCGTAATTTTTACAATACCAATTTACAAAACAGTCGCGTGGCGTATGAGCGAGGACGGGTACTCCGCTTGCCATATATTCAGCCATTTTTCCAGGAGCTGAGGTCATGACGATATTCGTATTTTCGTCTAAAAAACTTAATGGTAGAAAGAGGAGATCGGCCTGTTTAAGTTTCGCTTGAATTTGATCTTGTGGAAGATAGTTATGATAAAAAATATTTTCATGAGTAATGCCAATGCCTTTGAGTTGTATTTCATCTTGAGCTGTATAAATATGCAATTCAATTTTCTTTTCGGATTGCTTTATATAGGAAGTCAAGTTAAGAAAAGCATCGTAATGCACATAATAAATAGACCCGGTATAAACAATTTTGATGGGTATATCACCGGGCATTTCAAAAGTTTTTGGAGTGGCAACAGTCATTTTGCGGCTCAATTTATTATGAATAACTATAGGTTGTATATGATAGCGTTCATGATATATCTTCGCGAGAAATTCATTTTGAACGATAATATCTGATGAAAGCTTAACACAGGGTTTTTCAATCAATTTAGCAAGTTTGCGGATAAAAGGTTGCGGCCACTGATAAATGTAGTCATCGAAGATGTAGAGGATAAGTGGTATTTTTTTGAGCTTACATATTATTGCAGAAGCTGGAAAAGTAAGAGGATCGCCAGTAGAGCAGATTAAAATAGAAATTTTTTCTTTTTTAATAATAAAAAGTATTTTTTTCAACAAAAAAACAAACGTCAATGCGTTTGATAGTTTTTTTTTAATTTTCGAAAAAAAGGCAGATGATTTTTTGATGTACTGTTTTTGGGTTTTATTTTTGGAAATGAGACTATAAATGGGAACAGTGGCTTTCTCGTTAGCGCTGGATGATGATTCTTGTGTAACCAGAAAACAATAATTTTTTGTAGACCATGATTCAAACAATCGTTCTAAAATGATACTTTGACCTGTAGGCGAAGGAGGAGCTACAGGAGTAACAATTAATAGTTTTGAGGTGGTCACAATATTACTCATGATTAAAAATTAGTGGTTCCGTTGAAACAGATAAACATTTCGTTCTTTTTTTAAGCCAGTAAAAGTTTTAACAAGCCGCCAGCCAGGTGATTCTTGAAGCATTTTCAGTCGGATTTTGCGGGATGGTTTATCAACCAGTACAATGTATTCGCAGTGACTTTCAGACGGCATCAGCACCTCAATATGAGAGTTGACTTGTGAGATTGACATTCCCTCACCTTCAACAGCAAAAACAGGCCATGTATTTGAACTGCAAACAATCCCCGCTAATACCTTTCTTTGCGCTGTCAGCCAGATATTGGCTTGTACATTGGCAGATTGCCAATTCGTGTAATACTCTTTAACAAATAAAAAAGTGAAATTGCCGAGTCCTGCAATTAAGTAAAGAATGAGTAATGTTTTAAGACAAAAAATTGATTTTTTCTTTGGATTGTCACTTTTTTGGCTTGAAAAAAAAGAACGTAGTGACATATGAGGATGGCTAATACCATAATTGAGCATAAAAGGAACAATAAGAAGTAAGGTGATTGTGCTGCTAACAAGATAACGTGTGTTAATAAATTCCGCTTGAAAAATGAAGTTGTAAGGTAAAATCAAGCTGATGGTTAAAATCCATATAAAAATCAATTTTTGATTAGTTTCAAAAGGAATAACTTTTTTATTTTTAGTGCCCAGAATCATTACGGTATTCAGCACACCAAGCCCTAAAAAAAGCTTATAAATAAAATAGACTGTTAATCCTGAAAATAAAATAATAAAAGCGGAACCTTGTTTTGCCGTTGGGGGCAAAATATTATCATTGAATATGGCAACTTTATGCAGAAAATTAGAAATAAAGCTCAGCGTGCCTATATGGGTTTTAATGATATTTAATATCGTATTCCAGATTATTTTGAACAGTGATTTTTCATGCAAAGCAATAATTGTAGCTATAAAACACAAAGTGATAAATGGAAGATAAAGAGATAAATATAATTTAAATTTTTTGCTTAAAGTTAGGCCGTTAAAAAAGAAAACAGCAAGTGGAGTGAGCAGCAACAGCATTGTTCCTTCTATTCTGAAACAAATGGCTGTTGCGACTGAAAAAAACCATAAAGAAGCATCTTTAAGTGACATGCTTTTTGCAAATTGCAGAAAAAAATAGAAAGCACTTAAATAAAAGGCCCAATATCCGGGATCACGAAAAATAGTAACTCGGTAATTAATAACTGTTTCAAAGGATAAAAATACAAAAGCTGCAAGCCACTGAGTGCGGACGTTCCCCCCCAGTTTTTTTGTAATTTCAACAAAAAATAAGGCTGAAAACCCCAGAAAAACGGCGTCTAATAAATAAGCTGAAGTAATATAGCTTAAATGGGCAAAATTAGATACAGTGGCAATAAGTACTGAAAAAAATGGCCAATCATATTCTATCAGAGCAATATTAAAGTCATAGGTATTGATTAAGTAGGCCAGCCGCACGTAAAGAATGCCGTCACTGTTTAAACCGCGCCAGGAGTAATAAAACCAGGGTGACAATAAAAAACTGATGAAAAAGGCGATGATACCAACATATTGGCTGGTGATAGATTTTAGCAAGCCTGCCATCTGATTTTGTCCAGGGTAAGTTATTTTATCCATTGATTATATACTTAAAAACACAAAAATATTGGATATAATATGATCTTGATAACATAAAAGCAATTGTATACTCACCGCATAGTCAAAATGCTTCTTCGTTTTCCTCACCCGTCCGAATCCGAATGATGCGTTCAATCGGTAGAACATAAATTTTGCCATCGCCAATGCGACCTGTATGAGCATTTTTCATAATGGCCTCAATACAAGCCTCTACGAGTGTATCCTCAACCACAATTTCTAATTTTATCTTGGGTAAAAAATCAACAGATGCTTCTGCTCCGCGGTAGATTTCTGTATAACCTTGCTGATGTCCTAAACCGCGTACTTCGGTGATTGTCATTCCGCTGATGGTAAGTGAATCCAGTGCTATTCGTACATTTTCGAGCAAATACGGGCGAATGATCGCTTCAATCTTTTTCATGTTTTTGTTCCTAGATAAGTGCAAGGATAACGCCATTCACGAGTAAAAGCACGTTCGGAAATTTTAGCTCCAGGTGCCGCTTGTTTACGCTTGTATTCATTTCGTCTCACCATTCCTATCACTCGCATTACCGTGGCTTTATCATAACCAGCGCATACTATCTCTTCTACGCTCTCATTCCGTTCAATATAAGCCTTTAAAATAGCATCAAGTATGGGGTATTCGGGAAGGGTATCTTGATCTTTTTGATCAGGTGCCAGTTCAGCACTAGGCGGGCGGTCAATTATGCGTTGTGGAATGACACTGGACTGCCTGTTACGGTAAGCGCACAAATGATAAACTTCTGTTTTATAAAGATCAGCGATGGGAGCGTAAGCACCAGCCATATCGCCATAAAGGGTGCAATAACCCACCGCAAGCTCACTTTTGTTGCCAGTTGATAGCAATAGAGCTCTTTTTTTGTTCGCAATTGCCATCAATAAACTGCCGCGACAGCGTGCTTGGATATTTTCTTCGGTTATATCGACGGGTAGCCCACGGAATTCATCAGATAAAGATTGTATAAATGTTTCATAAAGAGGCTCTATTGAAATCGTGCTATGACTGACTTTCAGGTTCTCACATAATGCTTGTGCATCAAGAGTGCTTATTTCTGAGGTGTAACGAGAGGGAAGCATAACAGCATGAACACGCTCGGCAGAGAGCGCATCAACCGCCAGACAAAGTACTAGAGCAGAATCAATACCCCCTGATAGGCCTAACAAAACTTTTTGAAAGCCATTTTTGGTGACATAATCATGCAAACCCAGCTGTAAAGCCTGATAATGTGCTTCATCTAGTCGAGGAAGGGGAGCCATATATCCAGCAACGGGTTGGTGTGTGTTATTGATATGCACGGGAAGAATCGTTTCTTTAAAAAAAGGTGCTTGGACTTGAATTTTTCCTAGGGCGTCAACAGCAAACGAGCCTCCGTCATAAATTAAGTCATCTTGCCCGCCAACACTGGCAACGTAGATGATGGGTAACTGTGTTTCACGGGAACGCTGTAATATCGTTTTATGTCGAGTGCTTATTTTTTTGCCATCATAAGGCGATGCATTGGAACTAATAAGTAAATCCGCTCCGGCTGCTTTTGCTTGTTGACTCACTTTATTTAGCCATAAATCTTCGCAAATGGTGAGAGCGATGCGATGACCTTTTAATTCAATGATGCAAGCTTGATTTCCTGGATGAAAATAACGTTTTTCATCAAATACGCCATAATTTGGAAGCTCTTGCTTGAAATAAATGGCTCTTTTCTCTTTGTTATTCAAATAGCTTAATGCATTATAGAGACTATGGCTTGTTTTATGCGGATGCCCTATAATCAGACCAATATCAGGCAGCTGTTGTAGGATATTTTCAAGAGCAGCTTCATTTTCTGCGATAAAATCATTACGCAGTACCCAATCTTCCGGTGGGTAACCACAAATGGTCAATTCAGGGTAGACTACAAGATCCGCTTGGTGTGTTTCTTTTGCAGCGTGAGCCGCTTCGATAATTTTCTGTGAGTTGCCATGGATATCACCAACCGTTAGATTGAGTTGAGCCATGACGATAGTGAGCATATCTGTTTTCATATGTGATGAGTATAGTTGATTAAAACATTCCTAAGGATAGCAAATTTATGCGGGGAGAGCAAAGCAACATTAATAATCATTTTCCTTGGCAAGTGCTGCAGATTTTTAGTATCTATCGATTGGTGATTGCATGTACTCTTGCAGTTTACTTTGTTTTTGAGTATCGGCATGTACTCTTTTCATATGATTTACTTCCTATTATAACGGCATACTTAATATTCGCGATAATCTGTATTGTTATTGGCTATCAGAAAAAACATGAATTTAATAAGGTCTGCATTTTTCAAGTCCTTAGCGATATTGTTTTTTTGTCAGTTTTTTTATATTTGAGCCCGGACTTAGTCAATCTCTATGGCATACTGATTAATGCCACTATAGCGGGTGGCAGCATTATTACAGCAGGACGAATTTCGCTGGTTTTTGCAGCTTTTGCCAGTTTGAGTGTGTTATTTACCCATGCTTTACTGGGTTCCAATGTGGCTGAAATGCGTTACTACATGGAGTCAGGTATTTGGGGCAGCACTTTTTTTGCAACCGCTATTCTGGCCTTTGGTTTATCGCAACGAGTCCGTCGTTCTGAAGCCTTGACTAAACAGCAAAGTGAGGCGATCGCAAAACTTGAAAAGCTCAGCAACCTGATTATTCAACGCATCAATTCAGGGATTATTGTGGTAGATGAAAGTGAACGCATTCAATTAATTAATAAGGCAGGCTGGTTTTTGTTGGGAACTCCAGAGCGCGCTGGTCCCGTATTATTGGGAGATGTTTCACCGCTTATTGCATCTCGGTTGCAACTTTGGCGGGCAGACCCCCATGAGGGGAAGGAAATGCATGAAAACTTAATTAACAACGGTTTGTTGGTGCAATTTACTAGTTTGAATCAAGGTGCATTAACCGAGAAAGCCACACTGATATTTTTGGAAGATTCAGCACGAGCTGCAGAGCAAGCACAAGAAAGTAAATTAGCGGCATTGGGGCGATTGACAGCCAGTATTGCTCATGAGATTCGTAATCCACTCAGTGCAATCAGCCATGCAGCAGAATTGTTGAATGAAACAACGACTCTTGATGCACAAGAAAAACGATTGACTGAAATTGTACGAGTTAATGCCAATCGAATGAATGAGATTATTGAGCATATTCTTCAACTCACCAGACGAAGAGAAGCCACGCCGCTTTTGTTCAAGGCACGTCCGTGGTTGGACAATCTAGCACGTGAATTAGCTTTCTCAGAGAGACAGAATATCAATATTCAGGTAAATGTTAAGCCTGATGATTTGGTATTGTTCACTGATATGGCACAATTGCAGCAAGTCATGTTTAATTTGTGTGAAAATGGGCTGCGGTTTAGTAAAGAGAAAAACGGCCATGCGTCGTTAGTCATACAGGCAGGTATTACAGAACAAGGTATGTTTCCTTTTATTGAGGTGATTGACAATGGTCCTGGGGTGAATCAATCAATTGAGCAATACATTTTTGAGCCTTTTTTTACAACCAAAACAGGTGGAACGGGTCTTGGTTTATATGTTGCTCGAGAATTGTGTGTTGCCAATCATATCCGTATTATTTATTATTCGGCTGAAAAAGGAGGTGCTTGTTTTCGCCTTACTTTTCCGTCTATGCCAGGAGGTTAGTGTAGATTGGAATATTATAATGCATTAATTATTGACGATGAAATTGATATTCTAGAGCTTATCAGTTTAACTCTTGAAAAACTTGGCGTTAAATGTACAACAGCGACCACGGTAGCACATGCAAAAGAGTTGTTGCAGGCACAGTCATTTCATTTTTGTTTGACTGATATGCGCTTACCGGATGGTGATGGTTTGGAAATTATAGAATATATACAAAAAAACATTCCAGAAGTTCCAGTTGCCGTTATTACAGCTTATGGAAATATGGAATTGGCTGTCAGTGCAATTAAAGCAGGGGCTTTCGATTTTGTGTCAAAACCGCTTAGCCTTCGGGTATTGCGTGATTTGATTACTGTTGCATTGAAACAAACTAAAATTAGCACAGAGAAAAGAGTCAATCAATCGCGCCTCCTGGGTGAGTCGGAAAGCATTATATTACTGCGGCAAATGATTGTGAAGATTGCACGTAGTCAAGCTCCCGTTTTGATTCAAGGAGAATCAGGTACGGGCAAAGAGCTGGTAGCACGCTTAATTCATGAGCAGGGTGCCCGAGCGGATAAACCCTTTATTGCCGTCAATTGCGGTGCTATTCCTCCAGATTTGATGGAAAGCGAGTTTTTTGGATATAAAAAAGGCAGTTTCACGGGTGCAAATTGTGATAAAAGCGGGTTATTTCAGCTGGCTAATGGAGGAACTTTATTACTGTAGGACTTACGCATTGACAGGAATATCAATTTTTGCTGTACCTAAAATAAATCCACGAATAGCTCCCACAAATAAGTCTCTCTTTAATTCATACCAA
>JABEVJ010000096.1 GCA_013043985.1 Legionellales bacterium
AGCCGTACAACTCTCTGTTTACTCTATCACCTACGCACGCGGCTTTCGTACGGAATGACATCGAGCGCACAAAAATATTTTAGAAACTCGCGATCTCAAGCGCGGAGACTATATATATAAAAAAGAAAGGAGATGCTTATGTTAGTTAAGATGTTACGGCCCGACTCAAAAGGGCGCATTACATTGGGTTCATTGGCAAAAGGCGTAAGTGGTTTTTCAGTTACTGAAACGAAAGATCATAAAATAATTTTAGAGCCATACTCCGAGATACCATTAAGTGAAAAGTGGTTATTTGATAACCATGCCGCACTAAAAAAAGTGAGCGATGGACTGAAAGAAGCTGATGCGGGCGATTTGATAGATAGAGGTAGTTTTTCTAAGTTTTTAAAAGATGAAGAAAAATGATATTTAAATTATTATTTACAAAATCAGCAAGTGATGATTTAGATAGATTAGAAAATGATAAAAGCCTGTTAAAACGACTAAAAGCAGTCAGAAAAGCACTTGCTTATTTAGAAACAAATCCGAGGCATCCAAGCTTAAATACACACAAATATAGTTCGCTGACAGGACAAAATGGCGAAGAGGTTTTTGAAGCTTATGCAGAAAATAACACACCAGCAGCATATCGAATTTTTTGGTGTTATGATCCCTCTAAAAAACAAATTACCATTTTAGCTATTACAGAGCATCCATAATTAATTTCCAAATATACTCAACACACATGAGTCGCTGTCGCATAATGAGCTCAAAAGACACCATCTACAGTTTCGTGCTAATTTTGACCACATTATGCGACAGCGACTATACTCAGTGCAGAAGTTTATTTGCAAATAAGAATCATTACTAATAATGGCTTAATCTAATTAACGTATAAATTTAACTGAAGACTAAAACAAAAAGAGGTATCTGACATGACTACATTTATTGAATATGTGATAAACAATGATCTGGACGGGCTAAAAAAAGCATTTGAAAATGCCCCTGCCAAAGAGCAATTTGTTAATGCAATAGACCAACAAAAGCGGTCTTGTTTAGAAATTGCTGTTCAAAATAATAATATTGCACTAATCCAATTGTTGTTAACGTGGAATAAAGCACCCGTATGTCTTGTCACTCCCGAAGAAAAAAATCTTCTTTTTTTACTACAGTGTAACAATGCGGCACGTGTAATTTTAGAGAAGGTTGACCTGGAAAAAATTCCGGAAGATTTTCAGTTTCGTATTTTTTCACAGGCTGTAAATGGCTACCATATCAAGATAATCAACATATTAGGCAAAAAATTTTCGTCTGAAAAAAAGAAAATTTACGTAAATGTACTCTTTAATCAGGATAACAAAATTTTTGGAAAAATTGAACAGGCAAACGCTTTTCTTTTACAAAAAAAATTATTAACCACTTTACTTGATTGGAATAATACCCCAGAAATTTTTACAAACATGAAACATGTTGACAATTACTTAAATATATTTCTCAACGCTGATAATCGAACAAATGATCGCGCTTTTGAACTATTTCAGATAATGATTAATGCATGCAATCAGGAAAAAATTCCTGAAAAATTACGGTTAATTCTTCTTTTTCGTTTATTTGATCATAGCTGGAAAACTCCAGAGAGTGATATTGCTGCGTTATTTAAAAAAATTGCAGATTCATTAAGTAACGATTATTTATTCGGTAAAAACATCTTGTCCAATCATCATTATCAAATGCTTGCTTCAGGTGAAAATAAACATCAATTTGTCAGTCAAGATAATATTTTCAGTGCGGCTGTCGTTGATACCAAAAATATCTCACTGTTCAAAGTGCTCATTGATAAACTGCCTTATGCTCCGTCTATGGAGAGTCCACTAAATCACACAAAGATCCAAGTTTGTGTTCCAGCTGATAATCTGGTAGAAGTTGTCAAAAAATATCCAGATACGCCTGAACAAAATAAAGTATACGTATTATCTAATCGAAGTTTTCAAAAAGGGGAAACAATAATATCCCTAAGTTATAAAAATAATACCTATACGGTTTGCAATGATGTTCTGGCGCAGCGTTTAAGACAAAAAGATAATTCACAACAGTGCCCTGTTTATTGGGGCCTGGGCGAGGTAGACACGAGTAATTTGAAGCATAAAACCCATTTGTATCTTTACCCCAATAACAAGAATCTTCAAGCTAAAATTTTATTCAAAAAAGATGGTACTTGGCATTGTCAAATATTTCAGCTCACTCAAGGTGATATCAAGGATGCTATTTGGCAGTCTATTCTGAGCGCAAAAGGTCCTTCTACGGTTGTTTCTTATTATTTAGGGCTTATTGTATATGAATTGAAGAAACAGTTTAAGTATTGGATTCCGAGTTTCGATTATGATAATCAGATTGATTTAAATCAGCCCAAACATCGTTTATATGATTTTTTAGGTGGCATCATCGATCGTTTAGAAGACAAGCCTGTACTTTTTAAACAATATGCCAATATTCAGGCTTATCTTGAAGAGCAGGTGAACACTAACAGCTTGACAGAGAATGATTCAAAATTTATTTCTTATTTTTCAGAAGTGAATAAAAATTTAAATGCAGCTATTAACTTCATACATGGAGAAAATGAATTGCAATGCAGCCCTATCGCCTTTTTGAATGTGTTGATCGAGGAATTAAAGAATATTAATTTTACCAATCTTCCCAAGGAATATGCACAGGCAGTTCTGCAAGCAGCTTTTGAGAAACTGGCTACCACACTGGATTTCGGATTATTTATCGAGAAAGATAGTAAAAAATATGTTAATCCACTCGGTAATTTTATTGAATTTATTTTCGATTTAAAGAAAAAATTTAATATAGATTGCTCTGTCTCATCTATTTTTTGTAAAAAAGCTACTCTTTATTATTTAAATTCTTATCCTAAAATTGGTACAGCCATTACTTGGTTTCATAATTATCTCATCAAATTAAATCAGCATACCCTTGATGTTGAGTTTATTCAAAAAGCCACTGTGGGGCTGCAAAATTCTATTTCTGTTACAAATATGGAAGAAATAATTCTGTCGTTGAATCCACTATTCGAAAAAATTGACACAATAGAAGATATTAAAGATAGCGATTCGTATAAAAATTTGAAAGATAAAATTGCTTTTTATACCCAATTTTTTGACCACTTTAATCAGATGGAATATGAGTTATGCCAACAATTAATAGATGCTAATTTTTCAGTTAATGATGAAAAAAACATCCTAATACAAGAAGTTTTAGATGTTCAACCTGCGACAGTAGTGATGCGTGAAAAAAACACAATTGAAAAACAGGATAATTATAAGGAAATTATTCAACTACACTATCCTTATGACAAATTCATACAATTTGATTTGATTTGTGCTGAAATAGCGGTCATGCCGATAAATAAAGATGAAACAGAAACTGAAGATAAACAAAATTTTGTATTTCTAAATGCGGACGAATGGGATAAAAAAGTCGATATTTTGTTTGAAGCCATCAATGCGGCTATCCGTACTCTGTCAGGTCAATTCAGTTATGTGAATAAAGACATGAATGCTCGATTGATTATGAGATTAGTAAGTGCCTTAATACCAACAATAAAAACAATTTATGAAAATTGCATTAATTTACTGGAAAATGACTTGCAAATCGTTGATTTGGTAAATAACCCTGAATCTAAAAACGAAGAAAGTACAGAAGAAATAACCATAATTAATTCTGTTATCACTCCTGAAGCTGTCATCAATAAAATTAAAACGTCAATGAAAGCACTGGAAGTAAGCTTAATTATTCTAGATAAAATTGATCATTTTGAAAGTGCTTTTAAAGCCATTAGTCAATTGATTGGCTCGCAGGATGATGTGGCATCTGAAAATGTACCTTTATCTTCCAGTTTCTCTATTGCTAAGGAAAACCAGGAATTGTCAATGCTGCAAAATTTCAATTTAGAAGAAGATATAATAAAAATGGAAAAGTACTTTAAATCCGCTTCATTTGACCGCAGCGATGCTAAACATTTCATGCAGGCTGCTTTAGATGACCCCCGCAGAATGACTGCGTTAACGTGTTTTCTTTATCATAAACTAACTGTTAAAAATGAGCTTAATAGCAAATATACCTATTTTATTCGTCAGCCAAAGATAAAATCAGCTATAATTCAACATATTTTAAACTTACCAGTACAAGAGCGATTTAAAGCACTTCAAAAAGTGTTCACTGAGCAAAAAAGTAACTTATCTCAATGCTGTCTAAAAGGCAGCTTACCTTCAGAATTAACTCTTTTGAAAAATGAATGGACAAATGCCCAGAAAAACGCACAACCTGTGCCTGTTAATAGCTTACAACAAATTCAGTATTCTGATGTAAATCCAAGCATTTGTGAACGGCCAAAAACCACTCTATTTAACCCTTTGAATGACTCTCCTCATAAAGCTAAAGTCAGTACAAAAGAGTGGTTCAGAGGTAAGTTGCATCAAGCTGCAGAGATAATTGCAGGCCCTAAAAATCATGACCCCATCAAGCATAATAAAGAAGACGATTCGGATCCTGAATTTTCGAAACCGTTGAATTATTAGTTAAAATAGCAGGTATTAGCGGAAAACGATTAAAACTTCACAATATAAGTAACTATTGCTTGTTTTAATCGTTTTTCCTGATGAAAAACATTTGCGTTATAAAATCTAAAAACCCATGTGTGTCGAGTATATCTTTACTTCAGATTTAAGGGGGTTGTTTCCTGCTTTATCGCTTCAGGTTCTTTTGAAGCGTTATCTTTTGCAGATAAAGTATTTTCAAAACCCGGGGCATTATAGAGCATAAACTCTTTTTTAGGTATGCAAAAAAAACAACAAGAAATTAATTCTTTTAGTGTGTAGCCTTCACTGCTACTACGGCTACTACCTTTGTAATCAGAATCGCGGCAACTGTAACTGGCATTCCACATGATTCATATTCTCCTCATCAAAAAAAGCATTTTTATTGCCCAAGTTTCTTACTTATGAGCACACTCATATTGTATAGAGCATCTAGCTAAATAAACAACTAGGCAAAAACCCTAGGTTTTCAAAAATCAAGGGGCGTCGGCTCAACTCACTCTATGAGCTTCTCAATCGAATTCAATAGAGGGCTGAGTAGTAACTGCGTCTTTTCATCTATTGACAGTTGACGCCGCTTTGTTTTTCATACTTAATGCCGAACTCTTTGTACCTATCCATTCCATTTAATTTATAAGGTATTGACTATGAAAATAAACTCAGTTATAACAAATTTTTCTGTCTTTAATAAACCCAATATAGGGTCTGTTGACAATTGGTTCTTTGGCTGCAAAAAGAGTGTAATCGGTAAAAATTGGTTCTTGTTTTCGTTAAATAGCTTGCTATTCGCCTCAA
>JABEVJ010000003.1 GCA_013043985.1 Legionellales bacterium
ATTTTGAAATTTATGTATACTCAACACACATGAGTTTTCGGAATTTATAACGCAGGTATTTTACGCCAGAAGAAACGATTAAAACTGCACAATATGAATAACTATTGCTGGTTTTAATCGTTTCTTCTGGCGTAAAATAGCAAGTTAGAAAACCGAAAACTCATGTGTGTTGAGTATATTATGTGGCGTAAGTGTATCATTTTAGGGCAATCAAGTCAAATTAATATTAGACAGGTTTTCTTTAGGAGCTACTCACCCATTCTCTTATGAATGGTATATACTTACAACTGGGAAACTATTAATAGTATTTAAAATGAACGAAACAAATTCTAATGATCGTTTGAATAACGTCATGAAAGGTCAAGTTTTAAGCAGTCAGGCTGATCTTGATCCAAGGGATAAACCCTTATTGGAAATTGCTGATTGGTGTCAGCAGCGTGGAACCATTGTCGTTTTAAAAAGTGGAATAATTCTCACCACAGACCCCGTTTCAAGAGACGTTCAAAACTGTAAAACGATGCTAATCAATCGAGGTATTCGCCCTGGCCGTGTTATGGTTGCCACACAGCAGCTTATTACCCTCATGTTGGCAAATGTTGCGGGTGATGAAGACACAGCCGAACAAGAAGTTATTGAGCAGGCTGAAAGCAGCATCAGTACACAGCAACAACGTTTGCGGCTTTTAGTGCAAGAAGCAATTAATGCTGATATCAGTGATATTCATATTGAAGTCAGGCCTGAAGTTGCCCGTATTCGTTTCCGCAAGTATGGAGAGCTTTATCTTCATGCAGAATGGTTCCCGCGCCTTGGTCGTGAAATGGCATCAGTTGCATTCAATAAAGAAACTGACCACGCGACAGCCCATTTTAACCCTTTGATCCCTCAGGATGCCTCGATGCCGCTACGCATTGCAGGTCAGGAAGTGCGTCTGCGTTTGGCGAGTATGCCTGCTCATGGCGGCTTTGATGTAGTTATGCGGATTTTAGGTGTGGGCGATCAGGCCAATATTGTGACATTGGAACAATTGGGTTATACCCCTGAACAGGTCTATATTATTCAACGAGCCGTACAAATGCCTCATGGGGCGGTGTTGTTATCTGGCCCTACCGGATCAGGTAAAACAACCACCTTGGCTAGCTGTATGCGCTTGATTCGTGATACCCGTAAAGTTTATACCATTGAAGATCCTGTTGAAAAAGTGGTACCCACTGTCACACAAGTTCCTGTCAATACAGATAAAGATGACCGAAGTTTTGCCTCGTTTGGGAAGGCCGCTTTACGTATGGATCCTGATTATATCGTATTAGGTGAAATGCGTGACGAAGATACTGCTAACGTAATGATTCGAGCCGCTATCACCGGACACCTGGTTTTCTCAACTATCCATACCAATTCAGCACCAGGTATTATTACTCGATTGGTTGATATGGGTATTTCACAGACCTTGCTGAGTGACAGTAACGTTTTAGTTTGTCTGATTTTTCAGCGCCTTGTGCCAAAATTGTGTAGTGTATGTAATATTCCTATTCATGACTCAAAACATGCCCCTGTCTATATGGATCGTTGGAAGATCTTTTTTGGAGAGGCTTTTGATAAGATACGAGCACGGGGTGCTGGTTGCCAGAAGTGTCAAAGAACAGGCGTTGGCGGTCGCGTTGTTGTGGCAGAGGTCATATGGGTTGATGAGCCTGGGCGCCGTTTCATCAGAGCTTGTGATATGATAGGATGGGAAGGTTACTTAAGACAAAAGGGCTGGAAGAATTATCGTGATCGTACCATTGAAATGGTGAAAGAAGGGCTGGTTGATCCAGGTGATGCAGAGGCTTTAGTCGGTGAAATCAGTGTCTACTCCAGTGAAGAAGGTTTCGATTATGGACGGATTCGAGAAGAAATGGCCGCTCATGCTAAAGGTTCTTAGATAATCAATTGTTAGGAATATATACCCATTGTGGGAAAACGCTCGTCATTGCGAGGAAGCGCAGCGACGAAGCAATCCAACGAAGCAATCCAGTAGAAAGAGTGTAAAATCACGTTCTTGACACTCATGATTACTCTGGATTGCTTCGTCGTAAACTTCTCGCAATGACGAGCGTTTTCCCACATAATGTGTTGAGTCTATTATTAGCTATAGTTAAGTTTACAAACTGATTTTTCTGGAGTATAGCGTATTATGGTTGATAAGACTGGGAAAAAAATGACCTCAAGGATTACACCCAAGCTGAAAATAGCAAAGAAAGCACCCTTTTCCCTGTCTAAAGCCGTTGAAAAACTCTCGTTTGGCACTGCGGAACAACAAGCTTTTCTTGAGGATTTAGCGACACTGGTTGATGATGGCGTACCTGCTAATAAAGCGGTTGAGGTGATTGGTCATGTCGAAACGGGTTCTAAACGGAATGTTGCTGATCAAATTAGTCTTAAAATTGCGCAAGGGAAAGGTATTGTAGATGGGATGGAAGGATGGTTTTCACCCGCCGTGATTGAGTTGATTCGTGCAGGTGAACAGGGCGGAACATTGGGTTCAAATATTCGCATGGCAGCCCAGACGATGGGAACAAAGTCAGAAACATTTTCCTCTCTTGCCTCCTCTCTCACTTATCCTCTCGTTGTACTCATAGCTGGTTGTGCTGTATTGGTTTACATGAATCATTCTGTTTTCATACAATTTGCTGCGATTACACCTGTATCAAAATGGCCTTCAAATGGCCAAAATCTGGTTGCAATGGCTAATTTTATACAAGATTGGTGGCCTCTCGTTCTGGGTGTTTTTGGAGGGCTAGTTGTCCTGATTGTCATTCTTATTAGGCGGCTCGTTGGAGATATACGGATGACTATTGATAAAATATTTGGTTTTAATATTTATCGGCAATTGGCAGCAGCCCGTTTTATGGAAACCTTAGGATTACTGATTGCAAACGGAGTAGTCTTCAAAAAAGCACTGAAAATTCTTGAGCAGCAGGCATCACCTTACATCAGTTGGCATCTTATGATGATGGAGTTAAAATTGAGCCGCGGACGTGGTAACATTGCTGAAGTGCTTGATACAGGGCTGATCAGCCATGAAGATATTGTTCGCTTAAAAGCAATAGCCGATGCGAAAGGATTTGAGCACGCCCTTATTCGGCTGGGTAAGGCGGCAGGTGAGCGAGGTGTGAAGACTGTGAGGAAGCTTGGTAAGATCATGGGGGGTGTTTTTCTTGCACTCGCAGGGGCGTTTGCCGGATATATGGTGATGGGGCTTTACGCGGTTGGTTCATCATTGAGTTAGGATGAGTGATATGAAAATTTCATTTGGAAGAATGGCTTCGAGAGTGCGCGGAATAGGCTTACTTGAGCTTATGCTTACCCTTGCCATTCTCGGGGTTATGTTAGTTGTCGCTGTCAGGTATTATGGAAGTGCGAGTAATGCGCAAGAGGCTTCAGCATTAGTCAATGATTTCACTACTATCAAAGCGGCTGTTGAGAATTATCTTGCAGATAATCCAGCAACCACTTCAACCTCATTTCCCGACTTAGCTAAATTGGTTCAGCAAGGATATCTTCCCTCCAGTTTTTCAGTAACAAACAAACAAGGGATACAACCCGCTCCCAATCAGTGGGGTGGGCTAGTCACTGTCACTGCGTATCAAAGTGGAGCCATGTTCAAGGTTGCCGAAGCCATGATTCCGATGTCGGTCTGTAAGCAGGCAATGGGACAATTACAGTCCAGTCTTAATCATGCGCTGGGAGAATCGGCTGTTGCCGCTCCAGCGAAAAAGGGTCAAGGTAGTGGTGGCGCAAGTGGTGGTGGCACAAGCAGTGGAGGCACTTCATCGGGTGGTGGTGGAAAAGGAGCTACGATGCCTGGCAGTGGCGCGACATGCGGTGTCTCGTCAACGATTACAGTGACGTATCTTTCTTGAAAGTTTTTTTGTATACTCGACACACATGGGTTTTGGGTTCTCTGCTAAAAAGGGTTGATACAACTCTCAAGTTTCTGTAAAGTGTGAACCCGTATACAAGTGTTTTTTGAGTTTTAATGGCATTAATGAGATTAGCTGATCTTAAATCTTACTTTAAAGGAGAGATTGTAATGAGTAGAAAGTGTTCATTTACCAAGTATAGCGGGATAGGCTTGCTTGAGTTAATGCTATCCTTAGCGATTATTGCCATTTTGCTTATTATGGCCGTACGCTATTTCCAGTCTGCAAGTAATAACAATGCCATGAATTCTGCTGTTGATGATTGTAATGCCATCAAAGCGGCTGCAAAGGCTTATATTGGTGCAAATCCACAGGGAGCAGCAACTGTTGACTTACCAGATTTAGTTGCTGGCGGATATTTACCAAGTTCATTTGGTTCCACCGCAGCGACAGCGGCTACAGCGAGTCCATGGGGAACTGAAATAACAATCTCTATAATTCCGCCAACTGTGAGTTGCACTATAACTGGTATTCCACAAGCCCTCTGTAACGGCGCAACAAGCCCAATGGCTCAGAAGGCATCGCAGACGTTATCACAAGGTGAGAGCGCCACTTGTGCCACCGCTGGCACGTTGTTAATCACCTATCAACTGTAATGTCAAAATGAAAAAAGTCAACGCACTCACTCTCATTGAAGTACTGCTGGTACTGGCAGTGATTGCGTTGATTATGCTGGCAGCAATAAACCAGATTCAACGTTATCAAAGCAATCGTAATATTCATCAGGCGAAAACGACTGTTCAATCGCTTTCAGTTCTTGCTGTTAATTTATATCTGGCCAATTGTAATACCTTGTTGTTAGCCTCGCCCAAAGTAAATACCACTTGTGTAGCTGGTGGTGCTTCAACCAGCCCCTTCTGCACGTATCCTCCAACAGTGGTTAATCCATTTTATAAAAAATCAAGTAATTATGTTTTTCAAATTATTCTCATGAAGCCTGATGGTACCCCATTACCGATGCCTCAGATAATGGTTGGGTTACCTTTTGCATCAGCTGGTACTTCTTTTTCTCCGACATCATCCCAAATAAAAACTCAGCTAGGCAAGTATATTGCAGCATTACAACCCACTCTGATTGTCACCAAATCAGCTTATTATGAGCCAAATGGAAAAGTAGCTCATACTGCTGCTCCCAAATCTGATGCATGTTTAAGCAATACGGGTGCATCTTTATGTTTTGAATGGATTATTACGCCGGAAAATTGGGGTTCGCTCAGTACGGGTTCAACTAATAATCAGGCGCAGGATGTACAGTTAAATGCGACAGTGGCGCAGTATGTTCCAATTCAGAGTGCTTATACATCGATGAAGGGTTATACCGTTCCCGGTGCTAACGGTGGGAAGACGCAGGCTGGATGTGCCGCTATTATTGCTAAACAATATCAGGCTAGCCAGCATAATTCATAGCAATATATAGGGTCTGTTGACAATTGGTTCTTTGGCTGCAAAAAGAGTATAATCGGTAAAAATTTGTTCTGTGTTCGTTAAATAGCTTGCTATTCTCCTCAAATAAGAATAAATTTTTCCTCGATTCTCTCTTTTTTTGCTTCAAAGAACCAATTGTCAACAGACCCTAGTCTCCGCGTTTGAGATTACGGAATTTGCACTGTGTATTTGTACGCTCGATGTCATGCCAGCGCAGGCTGGCATCCAGCTTTTACCCCTGGATGCCAGCCTGCGCTGGCATGACATCGAGCACTAAAATATAGAATGCAAATCCCGAAAACCCATGTGTGTTGAGTATATATGCAAAATCCTTATTCACTGCTGTTAAGTCCCTGTGATACCTTGAGTGGTGTGGGGAAACGTGCAAAAGAAATTCTTGCAAAGCTTCATATTTATACCGTTCAGGATGTGCTTTTCCATTTACCATTGCGTTATCAAGATAGAACTCATGTGACACCAATGGCTGATCTGCTTCCTGGCGGAGAGGTTGTTTTAGAGGGCACTATCTCAAGTCAGCAACAGCTTTATAAACCGCGTTTGCAATTGGTAATTCAGCTCACCGATGGTACAGGAAGCTGTTGTCTGCGTTTTTTTTATTTTAATGCACAGCAAAAACAGCAGCTAAAAATGGGACAACGGGTTTTATGTTATGGTGAAGTGCGAGCGGGTCGTTATGGCTTAGAGCTGATTCATCCAGAATATCGTTTAATTAGTGCTAATTATGTTCCTGAGCTGAATAATACCTATACGCCAGTTTATCCCTCAACCGAAGGCATCAGCCAAGCAACGTGGCGACGAATAACTGAGCAAGCTCTTAATGCGCTGCTAAGCGAAAATGATACTCTGGATTTAATTCCATTCAAAGTTCGTGAGCGTTTTCGTTTGCCGTCATTGGCAAAAACACTTCGATATGTTCATCGTCCACCACCTGATGCCGATTTAGTGAAGCTGGCAGAATTGTGTCATCCTGCGCAACAGCGATTGGCATTTGAAGAATTATTAGCTCATCAGCTCAGTTTGAGATTATTTCGTAAAAAAATTCAGCAGCACAAGGCACTTGCATTTAGTACGAAGAATAGTTTGTTAGATGATTTTTTGAAAAATTTGCCTTTCACGCTAACAGAGGCGCAATATCGTGTTTTTAGTGAGATCATCGCCGATTTACAACTTCCACAGCCCATGTTGCGTTTAGTGCAAGGGGATGTCGGCTCTGGTAAAACTGTTATTGCTGCTTTGGCGATGTTAATGGCGGTGCAAAATAATTGTCAGGCGGTGATGATGGCACCCACAGAGCTGTTAGCAGAACAGCACTATCAAACACTCCAAAAATGGATGCTCCCTCTTGGCATCAAGGTGGGATATTTATCAGGAAAATTGACGGGTAAAACTAAAAAAATAGCCTTAGCAGCCATTCAAAATGGAGAGTATCAGCTGATTCTTGGTACGCACGCGTTGTTTCAAAAGCAAGTTGATTTCCACAATTTGGGATTGGTTGTCATTGACGAGCAACATCGTTTTGGCGTTGAGCAACGATTGGCTTTACGAAACAAGGGGCATGAGGCCGATATTTTTCCTCATCAATTGATTATGACAGCGACCCCCATTCCTCGCACCTTAGCCATGACCGCTTATGCAGATTTAGATATTTCTGTCATTGATGAGCTGCCACAAGGAAGGAAACCTGTGACAACGCTAGGGGTGTCTAATCAGCGACGTGATGAGGTGTTGTTTAAAGTACGTCAGGCTTGTGAGCGAGGCTGCCAGATTTACTGGGTTTGCACATTGATAGATGAATCAGATTCCATTGAGTCTCAAGCGGCTGAGACAACAACCACTGCACTACAAGAGGAGTTAGGAGCGGCAATACGAGTGGCTTTAATACATGGTCGATTACCCTCAGCGGAAAAAGAGTCAATTATGTTTGCTTTTAAGGCAGGAGAAATTGATCTTCTAGTGGCAACAACGGTGATTGAGGTCGGCGTTGATGTCCCCAAAGCAAGTTTAATGATTATTGAAAATCCTGAGCGTTTAGGCTTATCGCAGCTTCATCAGTTACGCGGGCGAGTAGGACGGGGAAATATTGAGAGCTTTTGTATCCTGCTTTATCAAGCACCGCTGTCGATGTTGGCGAAACAACGTTTGGCAGTGATGCGCGAAACCACCGATGGCTTTATTATTGCAGAACGGGATTTGACATTGCGGGGCCCTGGTGAGCTATTAGGCACTCGCCAAACAGGCGTTGCATCATTTAAAATCGCAAATTTACAACGCGATAATCGTTTATTGCCGCAGGTACAGCAAGCTGCCAGAATCATGGAAGAAGAATTTCCTGCCTTGATTAAACCCCTCATTACTCGCTGGGTTGCGAGTAATGAGGGGTATGGGCACGTGTAAGAGAAATTAATGCTCATGTTCTCTTTGTTTGTGTTCTTTAATTTGTCTATCCAGCTTATCAACGAGCAAATCAACGGATTCGTACATATTGTTTGATTCTGAATCAGCATGGAAGGATTTGCCTGCTGCATTAATCGTTGCTTTAGCAATTTGGCTTAGTTTAACTACCTCAAAGGTTACATTGATGCTAATAATACGACCAAAATGGCGTAACAAACGTTCAAATTTTTTAGTGGTAAAATCGCGTAAAGGTTCTGTAACATCAATATGATGACCAGTAAAAATGATGGGGGTTTCTAGACTCATGATTAACTCCTTTGTACATTTTTTAGAAAGATACTCAACACACATGAGTTTTCGGTTTTCTAACTTGCTATTTTACGCCAGAAGAAACGATTAAAACTGCACAATATGAATAACTATTGCTGGTTTTAA
>JABEVJ010000097.1 GCA_013043985.1 Legionellales bacterium
CGACTCTTTTCACCTTCAAGCGCGACTTTCGTACGGAATGACATCGAGCGCTCAACAATATTTTAGAAACTCGCGATCTCAATCGCGGTGACTATATACTCAACACAGACATATTTTTTCCGTAAAGACCAACCTATATAAACAGCCTTTTCTTGAGGTAATGATGGTAATAGGTAATCAGCTATGTCATGAATCGTATGAATTTGTGGTTCCCAACTACTTTGTCCACGCCCGGGCAAATCAATATTAGTGACGCAATATCGATTTGATAATTGCTCCACCAGAGGTTGCATCTGACGCAGATCACAGCCCCACCCATGCACGAGAACAATATTCTCGCCTTGTCCTGTTTCAATCTTAAAAATAGACATAACTCGAACTTAATCCTTTAA
Organism: Legionellales bacterium; assembly: GCA_013043985.1. GTDB lineage: Bacteria > Pseudomonadota > Gammaproteobacteria > UBA1113 > UBA1113 > JABEVJ01. The sequence continues at coordinate 393 of JABEVJ010000097.1, forward strand.
AAATTTAATAAATAATTCAAATTCTAATGCTGAAACTAGTTTGTGTCAATTAATATTTTTTCAAGCATAAATTTTAGATAAACAAATCTCTTTAAACTTGATGTCTTAAGGAATCAAGCTAAAGTTGATGTCTATATGAATCATATTGATGTTGATGCCTAAATGAATCAAGTTTTCTCTTCAACCCAATTTTCAATCTTCAACAGTGCAACTCGAGCAAACTCTTTTACGTTATTCGTCACTAAGGTTACATTCAGTGCTTGTGCATGAGCTGCTATCATTTGATCGAGCGAACTTATTGGCATCCTTTTTTTTGAGGTAACGCTTGATTACCCCTCAGTCCGCCTGCAAATACGTGCACTTGTTCAAATTCATCTCATAATGAAAAAATAGTAAAATAATCACTCATTTTTGCAGACTTACTGAGGGCTACAGCTCCGTGCGAATTTTGACCTTATTACCCGCTAATGAACATACCAACAATGCAACCACCGTCATAACCAAAATCACCACCGCCACTGAAAAAATGGTTTGATTATAAACAACACTCACAACAAAACTGCCCAAGCTGCTAAAGCCAGTCATGCTAAAACCTAACATGGCAGCAGAGAAACCACCCCAGTGTGGGCTTGCTGAAAGCGTCTCTTTGGCCAGAGGGCTGCCAGCTAAACCGAATCCAGCAGCATATAGCATCATCGCTCCAACAAAGCCATAAAGATTCTGAGGAAAACATAAGCTCATGATCAGCATTAAAACCGCTGCAAAAACAATTAGAATAGAGCCCGTTAAAATAATGCTGCGATTGCTATATCTCTTGACAAATTTCCCTACCAGAAGAGAAGTTAAAATAAACGCTCCAAATATGAATAACTGTGTTAACCCAAAATATTGAGCAGGAATACCCAATTGTTTAATAATGACAAAGGGTGCGCCGGAAAGATACGCAATAATACCGCCAAAAAATAAACCGTAAGCTATTAGATGACACATAAATAAGCGGTTTTTAAAAAGTGAAATATAATTATTAAGTAAAACTTTTGGTTGTAAAGCCGTATAATCCAGGTTGGTTTTACTTTCTGGCATTAACTTCCATAAGCCTAAGATACCAACCAGACCAAGTACCAGGACAATAACAAAATTGGCACGCCAACCCAATAATAAAAACACATATCCACCAATCAAAGGCCCCAATAAAGGTGCTGCAGAATTAAACACCGTCAAGAAAGAAAGTAAACGTACACATTGATGACCTTGGAATAACTCATGAATCACCACAAAACCCACAATGGTTAAACTGCAAACACCCACACCTTGAAAAAAACGAGCAATAATCAGGTATCCAATGTGACTGCTAATCGCACAAATAAAGGTAGCTAACAGGAAAGTCATCCCGCCAGTAAATAATAAGGCGCGGCGCCCATAACGATCGGCAATAGGTCCCATCAGCAGCTGTGGCGCAGCATCGCCTAAGAACCACATGGCCAGGGTCATTTGGATCAAGTGATCATTGGTATTGAAGATATTAACAAGTACGGGCATGCTGGGCATGTAAATGTCATTGGAGACATTGCCAGTAAAACTATAAAGAAATAGAAAAAAAGGAAACCAAAGCAGATTGCCAGCCGACTTCGCTGGTGAATTAAATAAATTAGCCATTTTAATCTCGCACAAAAACAATAGAAAAACACTTAAAAATTTAAGTTGTTAGTAATTAACTGTATTGTGCGTAGCTAAACGGCTAAAATCATAGATGAAAACTCCAATTGAGTGCTTATTATACGACTTGCCCAATTAAATGTAAAGTTCATAAATAAGTACTGAGCTACTCCGTACATCGCTTTTTTACGATACTTTGGTATACTCAACACACATGAGTATATCCGAAGCGCTTCATATTTCGGGTATTAAGTAATAATGTTTTAAAAACAAGGAAGTTTCTATGAAAATAACTCGATGGATATTAAGTATCTCTTTGCTGTTATTCAGCTCATTGCTCCTGGCAGGACAATCAATATGGACATTTACACCTGTTTCTGGCTTTCCGCCTACCGTTTCTGTCGCACCAGGGGGAACAGCAACCATAAAATACACGATGACCAACCAATCCTCTCAGACTCACACCCTGGTCATGACCCCTATTGCTGGCATTACTCAAGTCACTACAGCAGGAAATTGCGGCAATCCTTTCATATTAACTAATCATCAATCTTGTACACTCACACTGACGGTAGATGGCAATACCCTACCTGGCAATATCACGGGTGGCCCTCAAGTTTGTCAGCAAGGCAGTCAATTACAGTGCTATCAACCAAACTTTGCAGATAGTCTACAGATCACTAAAGTCGCCAATAACACAGCAGGTATCACAGTTTCTCCATCGACACTAGCATTGACTGCCTATAGTCAGACACCCGGGTATTTAACTGTTACTAATACTTCCACCAGCATCACAGCAACGAATATAGTCGCAACCTTACCTCCAAGCTGGACGGATGTCAGCCAAAACGCCAGTCAATGTGTCAGTGTTGCCCCTGAAGAATCATGCCAGCTCATTTTTACCCCAGGTAATACCGCTTATAATCCAGAAAGTGTTCCAATACAAGGCAGTAATACTACTCAAACTTCTGCAATAATTTCTGTCAATGCGCCTTCAACAACAACGTTATCAACCAGTCTCTCAACTTTGACATTAGCGGCAAGTGGAAATGCCCGCCAGCTTAGCATTACCAATGTAGGCTCGGCACCCGCCTATGATGTCACTTATAACGTTTCACCTGATTTGCCTGCTGGCACGACGATATCACCTGCCAATTGCGGTACATTAGATACAAGTTCAACATGTGTGCTCACCATCACTCCTGGATCCACAGCAAGTAACACTCCCAGTGTTTTAAGCATTCAAGCGATCAATGCTCTTGATGTCACAACTGATTTATATGTATTGACTTATGGCAGTATTTATCAGCAGGGCTATGTATTTAGCATTGATGATACGACCGCCATTGATGGTAGCATAGGCGGTACCACTGCTGCCTTAACGGATAACTCGTCAGGCATACAATGGTTTAATGGTAGTTATACTACAATCGGCGCAAGCAGTCTTACCGATGGCGCGAGTAATACTCAGCAAATTGTTAATACTCAAGGGATAGGCGGTTATGCTGCATCAGTTTGCGCAAATTATGCAGTTGATTCAGCGGGTAATAGTCCATGCACAACAGGTACTTGCTACAATAATTGGTATTTGCCTGCCATCTGTCAGTTGGGGTCAAGTTCAGGTAGTGCTGGTTGCGCTTCTGGTACACCTAACATGTTAGATAACCTATCCTCGCTTGTTAATAGCTGTAGTGGCTCTGCCTGTTTATCTGGCGCATATTGGAGCTCTACCGAATTCGTTGGTTCACCAAACATTGAGGCCTGGCTTCAGATATTTTCATCGGGTGGTGGCAGCTTTCAGCTTACCTTGCCTAAATCTGAAGAGTTTATGGTTCGTTGTACACGAAATCTTACCACCTAATTGACTTAAGGATAGCAAATGAAAATTAATCAAAACTGGCAGAGCCAAAAACGAGGTTATGGAAAAGAGCTTCTATTTTTAGTGTCATTGCTTGGTTCAACATCCAGTGCTCTAGCGAATTTACCCAGTAGCAGCACACAAACCATGCCAGCCACACTTCTTGACTCACAAAATACATCAGCATGGGTCGTCACACTTAGCGGAGGACCTTCGTGGATCAGTGGTGGTGAAACACAAACCTTTTATTTAGCACCTGAAATTGAAAAAACGTATACGGCAGATAAACCTACCAATACTGTTGGCGAAGGTGACCTGTTCTTAGGAGTACAAAAGCCTCTTTATAACAAACTTTTAGGTCAATTAGGGTTTGATTTTGCCGCTACTGGCAATGCTGGTTTATCAGGTGATATCTGGGATGATGCTGATCCTGAATTTAATAATCATAACTATGACTATGACATAAATCATAAGGCCTTTGCCCTTAAAGGTAAATTACTGCTTGATATGAATCTACCTGTGATCCCATGGATAAGTGCCAGTGCAGGCATCGGATTTAATCAAGCCTCTCATTTTACTAACAACTCTACTATTTTTCAGGCACTGCCAAACCCTGATTTTTCAGATAATACAACCAGCTCTTTTACTTATACCCTTGCTGTCGGTATTCAACGCATAATCACCAAAAACTGGCAAGCGGGTGTGAGTTATGAATTTGCCGATTGGGGAAAAAGCGAGTTAGGGAATGCGGAGGGGCAAACCATGGGAAGTGGGTTGTCACTGTCGCATCTTTACTCAAATGCTGTGTTGCTAAATATTACCTATTTGGCGTGAAATTACATTAATTTAATAATTGCTTCATCTCAAGAAGATACAATAGGAGAAGAAAACATCACAAAACATTAAGATTTTGTGTCTAAAACAGTAACGTGAGTAACTTTTTTAGTTTCAAAATCGGGGAACAAGCAATGCCTGCAGAAAAAAAATTATTTAAACAATTAATCAGTAGGATGACTGCTTATCTATTATTAGAAAAAAAACCCGATGTAACTAACTGGGCCAAGCTCTCAATGAAAGACATGGAAGAACGTGCTAATACAATGCTTAAGGAGGGAACTGGAGAACTAAAACCTGAATACTTGGAAATGAACAATGAAAAAGGCAATTCAGAATTAGTTGAATTTGGATCATTATTCCAAACGCTGATGAATAGTGACAAAAACCTCAATATAATGGATTGCCCTGATTTAGTAACTGCATTACGAGAATTTGAAAAACTTCATTCTGATTACCTGCCCTTATCACCCGTTGATACACAAAATCCAAACACTTTCTTCCTTTCACTTAATGATTTTTGTGCACTCGAACCGTTATTTATGCAACATTTAACGACAAAAAAAGATAAAAATAACAAAATAAATCTTTCTTTTGATATCGATGGTGCTCGTTTAGCAATAGCCGAATGGCAACAAACACGTCCAATCCGTCAGGCATTAACCGACCTTGCACCGCAAGTTGGGTTAATGGAAGATTTTTTAGCTAACCGACTAGAAAAAAATGTATGGTTAACCGACTTAGACATCGAACGATCACTTTCGTTCTTAGATTTAAAAGAAAAAGTGGGTATTTGCCGTCTTAATGAAGCAGACATTGCAACAAAACTCCACTTTGAACGTGAAAAACATGAAAAAGATAAGGTAAAAATAAAACCCTATCAAATTAACCTGATTTTGAATGTTGGGAGCAGTGATCATAGCCGCATTGATGATACAGGGCAGCATTGGGTAAATTTGGATGTGGAAGTTAATCCTGCTGAAAATACAGTCACTTGCCGTTATACCGATCCTTTGTTTCTTTCAGAAAGTACAAAAGTAAAAATAGAAAAAATGATTCGATCGGCGATTAGCTATGAAAAGGTGAGTGAATCAAATAAGATAAAAAAAGTCTATTCAGCATTTCCTCACGCCAAAATCGATGTTGTTATCAATGATACAAAAGAACAAACTGACAGCTACACTTGTGGCTATCGCGCCTTAAAACACATTGCAGAAATAGAAATTAAGAATGGCCGACCATCAGAAAAACTTGTAGCACTTGCCGCATGTAATGAAGCTGCCGATCTCACACAAAATATCTACACACTTCTGTTAAATGGTGCAGAACTTTCAGAACAAGAGTTCAATGCTCTTAACAATGAAGATATTAAAAAATATTTTAATAAAACCATAACTGGCAAATATAATATTTCAAATGAAGATGCAGCAGCCATTGTTTATTATTTAAATGAAACGCGCGATGGTAACAAAAAAACAAAAATATCTTTGGGAAAAGTCAATCTTGAACAGGCAAAAGCTGATTTAAAATTATCACTTGAAATTGCATCTGATCCATTAATACAAAAAATAAACTCTAACACAGATGAAATATTTGCTCTTGATTATAAAGACATTCAAAAAAACACCCACCCGGAACTTTTTATACGTAAAATAATTGAGTCCATTAATAAACAAAAAACAATTAAAAAAATAACTCTTTCAAATTTTCATTTAGTAAACAATGATACACTTGAAGCACTAAAAATCAACCTTGATTTTTTATCAGCTCGCTTCCAAATCGGAGTTGAAAATACGGCAATTTCTTCTGAGCTAAATTTACATATCAAAAATATTAACGTTCGAAATCAATATCTTCAGAGTCAATTTGAGTATAAAGACAAATCGGGTAGAAATGTCAAAGATAAAACCATTGACAGACTTTCTATGCGAGAAAAAAGGCAAAAAAATCGCAATGGGTGGGATATTTTATTTTCGTCCATGCTAATTGATTTACCTAACAAAGCAACTAATGTGCTTTCTATTTTCAATGACCAAACAAAAGCACTCGGCCAAGTTTTTTTAGATAAGTTATTTGATTATTTAAGTAATCATGAGGCTGAAGTGCGGCGAGCAGGCATTGCTTATACTACTTTAGACCTCACAGGCTCAGATCAATCGGATAATAGCATTATCGATTTGCTAATCAACCAACTGAATTCAGATGACAGCTATATTCCTTTTAGCTCATTTGAGTTTTCGATACATCCAACAGAAGACTATGCTGAAAAATTAAACGAATTAATCACTTTATCAAATGCTAAAAATATAGATAGTTTAGTTTTGAATTTTTCACATAACACGTTGACACTTGAGCTTATTGAAAAATTGATTAATGATGCAAATTTGGCCGATTCTCGGTGGACAACCTCATTGAAAATCGAAACTGACAATAAAGACATAAAAAATAAAATTATAGAACTACAGAATAAGCTCGAAAAAAACAAACGTGAAAAAAACCTTCAAAACCGCATAGCACAGACCAATGATGTCACAACGATTAACCGGGGTAAAATTCCCAATACACTTGGCGTTATTGCCCAAGCGATAACAGGGAAAAACTTTAATCCAGCTTCATTAAGCTCTGAAATTTCTGTACAAGAACAGCAACAACAGCAGCAACAGCAACAAGTTCAATCGGTTAGCACTGACGATGGACTGGATGATGAGGGTGCCGTTGAAAATGAAACATTTATCCCATTTCAAAATGACGAAGAACTAGTAGATGCTTCCAATATTGGCTTAAATAACGGGCCATTAGGAACTTTTTTTGCTGATCACAATATAAATATCAAGCCGCGAGATTGCTGGAATAGAATAGTCGGACATCATGCGTCATTTTTTAAATATGGAATTGACTCAATAACCGTATCTGCTGCCAAGCAGCTTCTCAAAAATATCCAAAATGTGCAATATGGTCTCATTATAGACGATTTGCCTGCCGGTTTTTATATTGAACAAGGTGAAGAAATTGACGAGAAAAAACAACTTATTCTATGCTATGACCCCATCAATCCTAGAGTCAACAAAAACAAATCTCCGTTAACATTAAGATTTAGTGAACCTACCGTAGCAAAAAAATGGAATGGTGATATAAGTCAATTTATTAGTGATAATAAGAAAATTGATCATTTATACACACAATATAAAACCAGCATTGAAAAAGCAAGTTTACCTGATAAAAAACAGAAAAAAATTCGAAACAAAACCAAAAATGTTCTTGAAAATGCTAATATTCCAAGTAATGAAGAATGCAGGCTCAATTATTTCCATATCAAAGAAAATATCAACAAACCTGAGTTAACATCATTTTATCATGACTTGCTCAACCGCGTCATCGAAGGTGGCTGTCCAGATAGCGCAAAAGCAAATGAAATTATCATCAAGCTCAATAACCTATTCAAAACTGACCCATTAACGAATCAGAATATTCTTGCTATTATGGAAATATTGCATTCTGAGGGTGCACCTAGCTTAGAAAAGTTACTGATAGAACTGGAAGCATTCAAACAAAAGGTAGAGCCCAGCTCATTTTCTCATTTTAAAACCCATTTTCTTGATCCACTAGAAAATTTTAATGACTTATTGACCAAAGAATCACTGAGTGCAATACAAGATTTGGGTATCGTGTCTAAAGAAAAACGTGAATGGTGGGAAGCTTTATCAAAACAGCATAGCCAAGGTTATGCTGGAAAAGAATTAGAAAATAAACCAAAATTAAATTTTGCTGAGCTTTTTGAAGGATTTAGTTATTTTTGTGAAGAATTCAATAAGCTAAGTGGAGGACATCCTCTCCCCATACCTTGCCCGCTCACTGGGGTGGCGGATATGCGTACAGGTTTAGCTCGGCTGCTCACTATTTTATCAAATGCACGCGATATAAATGAACAAATTTCTGCTTTGCAGGGTTTATCTCTCGATAATGTAGGTCCATATTATGCGTCTCGCTATGATGGTTATAAACTGGTAACTAAGGAAATGAAATTACAACTCGGTTACCTAACGGGGAACAAACAAGCTGAAGCAAATAATTTCACTTCAAATGGAAATATCTTCAAATTACCAAAAAAAGTTTTGCTTAATTTACATACCACTTTAAATAAAGTTAACCCTGGAGAGTCGCCATTTTCTCTTTCATTACTAAGCACTGTTCAAACCACAGGGGACGTCGAAAAGCATTATTTTGAATCTATCTTACCCCCGCTTTTTTATCGACAATTAGCGACATTCAACTATCGCGCTCCTTGGGTTAATTACCAACAAATTCTGGATTTCCTGAAACTGGAAGAAGTGCGCGTCAAATCTAATACACCTGCGGAAATTGAGAAATTTTTGCAAATTGCCCATATCTTGCTATCTCTGACAATGACATGCGGAACTGGACGAATAGGGCGAAATTTTTCTCAAGATGATATACAACAATTACATGAAACGCTTCTTGCTTTTTACACAAATCATGAAAAAAATGCTAAAGGGCAATATAATATTTTTGATCAAAATGAATTGCATCAAGTTTTAATTAATTTTATTGATGAATTTGTCAAAAATAACATTCAACTAACCATTTTAGAAGTCAATAATATTTTAAATTCCATAATAAATAGACAAAAAAATGAAATGGAAACAAACAACGGCTTGCTTTTTTATGCTCAAACAAATTATTTATTGAACTATATGAAATGTACAGTTAATATGATTGATAAAAGAGCCTGTATTTTTTCATTCCTTCTATTAAATAAAAATAAAAATGCGATTTATACTAATTTGTTTTTAGAAAAATTAATACGAATAGAAACCGATTTAAAAAATCAGAATTTAGATAATGAATTTAATGAAAAAGAAAAATTAGTCATTTCATCTCTTGCCGTTATATTAGCGACAATAAGCAAAAATGATTTTAACCTTGTTGAGGATGATTTTAGTTCTTATCGTCAAAAATTGATGTTGGTTTTTGATAAGCTTGAACCTGAAATGCAAAATTATTTTCTCGAAATTTTGTGTTCAATCGATCCTGACTCGACTCAGCTGCCTACGCTAGAAAATTATAACCAGCTTTTAGAAGCAATGATACAAGCAACTGAGCCGTTTAGTAAACAGTCACTTCTCGATCTGGTTAGGCAGCAGTTCCCACAAGGATGCGAAATCCTGATGAACAAAATGGAGCAACCTGCACCCACATCAGCTGGTGATATTGTTAGTGTTATCAGACAAAGTTTGCCTACTCTTAGAAAGATTATAGCTCCATTTAAATTTTTCATTCCAAAAAATATTCCTTTTATTTCCGAACTAAACAAACCTGATGCTGAAGCAGCACAAATATTAAATGAAAATTTAGTCAAAATGTCCAACTCGGAGGAATTTAAGCCTATCTTAAATTCTCAAACAGACGAAGTTGATGCGGCAAAAAAAAAATTGGATTATATCCGAAAAAATGGCAGTGAAAAGATCCGTTTAGAACATTTTGATGTTGAAGCTTTCAATTTAGCTCAAACTAATTACGATGCGGTTTTCCCAAACAGCCAATCAAATATAATTTATGTTTATAGCCAAAATGATATGAAGCTTTTTCAGATTAACAAAGAAAAAAGTATCATTCAAGAAATTGATAACTTTGAAAATGTTGCTATCTTTTTGAGTTCATTTGAAGAGAAAATACAGCAACTAAACAAAAAAGACCAGAAAGAAATTAAAAGAATTACTGGTCATGAGCATAATAAAATTAACAATGAGGGTGAGGATAATTCCAATATCGCTAATCAAGCTTTTGCTATTATATATCCAATGCTAAAAGGCTCTCTGGTTAAAATTTTGCTTGATGATTATAGTAATACTATTTTACGTCAAATAAATAGCAGTACAATGAGCAAAAATTCTAAAAATGAATTAATTACATTTTTTACTCATGTTATGAACAGCCCTGACCACAACACACCTTTTACTGATCTTGTTTTATATCACCAAAACATGATAGACACCAAACTCAAGGTCATCAACACACTTATAGCATTACAACAACAGTTATCACAAGATGATTTTAATAAAATAATGCTCTGTTTGAATGACCCTAAAAATACACCTTGCATTCGCAGCTACTCTGATAAAACACTTGAAAGGATTTTTACTGCCTTTGTTGATTATACCCAACAGGAAAACACCTTACCGATTGCTTTGTGTGAAACTATTTTTGCCGTTAAACCAAGCTCTGAAAAAGCATTAAATGGAATGCTCAATTCTATATTACCATTAAAAACCATGCCTGATGAAGAATCAGAAGAAACGGACAGTATCGATCATGATGATGTCTTTACTGAGCAAGAGCGATTGTCAATCATGTATGCTGGCTTGCTTAACTCGATTCATTCAGAACGAAAAATTGATGATTTTAGTGCGAAGCTTTCTCAATTGAAACAGATCAATCCCGTTATTTTCTCTTCTGTTTTAGATTTATTGATCATCATGATTCCGTCTGATCCGACTTTCTCAGTAGAAACCTTATCAGACTGTATTACAAGAACAAATGCTATTCAGGATGATTCAGTTAAACGTGGCACAATTGAATTGCTGAAAAAATACCCCTCTTGCTTTGGCAATATTGATGAAGCATCAAATAACCTTAATTCAAAACAATTAAATTGCTTGTTATCCATTTTAATCAAAGCAGCTAAAAAAGATGATCATTTAATTTATGTTGGCAATAATAACGAACCATTACCTGCAGATATAATCCTCTCAAACCAGAAATCAATATCTGTGTATATACAAAATAACATTTTTTTGTTAACGAATGAATTCCTTGATCAACTCGACAAAGTCGATCTGCTTTATCAACAAGCTAATTTTCCAAATTTAGAAGAACTGTATGAGGGGGTTTTTGAATTATTTTCTGCGCAAAAACTTAAGGATCTCAAGCAAAATGCTGTTGTTTCAGATGATGATGAGTTAAATGATGACATCATTAATACAGAAACTACTTATGCTGACTATTTGGCAGATGATAAACCAACAATACTAAATACTACAGGCAATGCTGATCTTGCTGCCACAATTACTGCGTGGGAAACTAAATTTGATAAAAACCCAGTCAATACTAAATTTAAACGTGACTATAGTTTAAGTGGCTTAAACGATTTTCTTAAAAAAATGCGTAATATCAATAATGATTGCACGCTAACACAAACTGAAGTCAATCTGCTTAAAAACTGGTTCTGTTATATTAATACCATCGGACACGATCATCCCATCTGTGTTAATCCAATGGAAAGCGATATTGATAGTGTAAATTACCAATTTAAAACTATCGAAAATTTTTCATCGGTTGAAATACAACGTCTTATTGCTTATTATCGTAAAAAAGTTCTCGACTCAAAACTTTCTGAAGATGAAAAAACAAAAATAAAGCTTGATTATATTGCATTATCACGCGAAGTTATGTATCGCTCAACTGGAAAATTCCCTTACCCTAACCAGATTCTTTATTTGTTATCGTCAATGCTGAGCGAAGATAATTTTGCTGCTCAGATCAAAACGGGTGAAGGAAAAACCACCATTGCTGCCTTACATGCCAGTTTTCTCTCTTTTCTAAATTACTCTGTTGACATAACCAGCAGTAATATTGCTCTTGCAAAAGAAGGCTTAGAAATTAACCGTCCATTTTTTGAGAGAATGGGCATTCCTTGCAATGTGATTACCTCACAAGATTCTGGTATGGATGCCTATGACGATAACCATTCTATCCCAGGTATTCATTACTCTACCCTGCCTGATTTAGCACTTTATTGGGCTAAAATGAAAATAAAAGGGAAAAAATTCCATAAAAATGCCGCTGTCATAGCGGATGAAATTGATTTTCAAACATTAGATGATAGCTCACGTTATCGTTTTGCAAAGCGTCTTGACCCGGGCAGTGATCCTGATGTCAGTCCTTATGACTGGATTTACAGTGCATTAATTGAGTTTGCTGATCGTGAACGGAACCTTCCACCTATGGAAGAAAGTAAATATTTGGAAGCTGCTTTTGAAGAAATCAAACGCAATGCAACAAGTAAAGAGAAAAAAGAAGCTCTTGCTGAGCTAAAAAACAAAACCAACTTTAATACCCGTTTAAAAACCTGGTTAATTGCTGCAGGCAAAACTTATGATTTAATAAATGAGGAAGGCATTAAATTTAAGGTAGTCACGCTTGAACACCCTCGTAAAGGCCAGATTTCCAAAGCCTGCCTACTTAATAATGGACGTGTCAATATTGAAGCTGAATTCTGTGCTAGTATTCAACAATTTTTGCATTGCAGATTAATGAGAAAATATAAGGATAGAATCGTCGATGTTGACAAACTTAACGAAAACAAAACCAATATACCCCAATTTTTGATTGAGCCTGAAAAAATCTACATCACCTCTTCGAACAGTCATATGCATTTAAGCCAATATCAATACAAAAGCGGCATGAGCGGCACCATTGGGTCACGGCATGAAATTTTTGAGCTTATGAAAAAATATGCTTTTCGTTTTGTCGATATTCCACGTCGCTTAGTATCCCAGCGAATTGACTTAAACCCTATTTTAACTAAGCCAAAATATTTGGATAATCCTGTGTTGGAAGAACAGGATCACATTCAAACTATTGTTAATCAATTAATAAACCATATTAAGACTTGTAAAAAAGGGAAAAAATACAGTCCGGTTTTGATTTTATGCGGCGATGAAGCTCAAGGAAATAAAATTGCATCCGCTTTTGCAGCAGCACTCGAGAATAATCCCTCGTTAAAAGAACATCATACCGCTATCCAAGAATATTATAGCAGCCAAAAACCAACCAGTGATGAGCGACATGCGGAAGAAATGGCGATTAAGACAAATGCGGCGTTTGATGGCCTCATCACAATTTCAACAGTGCTTGGACGTGGTACGGATATTGAACCGAAACACATAGATGGATTATTTACAATAAAAACCTTTATTGATACCAAAAAATATTCCACTGAAGATTTAGAGAGAAGCAAAGAGCAAGCAGAAGGCCGCTCTGGACGTCAGAGTAAACGAGGAAAAACTCAGTTAATTGCTTGCCGAAGTGAATTATTGCCAGCTTATAAGGGTCACGAAGATAAATTAAAACAATTGAAATCTAATAAACGCGATGTTAAGAGTGCGATAGAAAAATTAAATAGTATTCGCAATGACGAAAATCGCATAGAACGTGAAAAAAGAGAGAAGTTTGATCATGTTAAACATATGGTACAAACTGTTTTTTTTCAAAACTATATTATGGGTTTAAATAAGATAAAAAACACTGCAAATGCAGGCTGTATCGAAGCCATTAAGAGTGAGTTGTTTTATGCATTAAGTTTATTTTATGCCGAAATTGATGAATTTTGGATGCCCATTTCAAATAATCCCGAGGGTATCAAGCTACTGACAGAAATGGTTTCCAATCAATGGAGCGAGCGAATTAACAGTTTTAATGCAATTATTCAAGACAATAATGCAAAATATAATCAAACTATTGAGCTGCCTTACATTGCTGAATCTGCAATGACTTTTGATAATATTATAGCTACCGTTACTACTGAATACTCAACCCAAAAACCTTATGTAAAAAAATCTGAACGGGAAGTAATTTTAGATGATTTTGATACGAGCAAAAAAGTCTATATTGATAATTTAAGGCTATATTCACCTGATGTTTTAGCAAATCAAAAAATGGGTACGCTTATTAAATCAGTAATCGATGAACGTTTAACACCATTATATAATTTCTTGCATGGTAAACGAGATATCGCTAATTTGAATCTCTGCCAATCAAAAGTTGCAGGTCATTTAACCTCTGAGCAAATTGGGGATCTGGTTCGAGCCTACTTATACCACTCATACCAGGCAAAAATGGACAATCTTGCGAACGACTCTGCGGATATTAATTATAATAAAGTGATCAACCTCATCCTCTGGTCTCAAAATCCTGAATTACTGAACATGTTGACTAATATTCACCGACAACATTATGCAGCTGTCATGCAAAATACTAACATCGATTTAGCTAAACGACGCCTCTATTTACAGCAATTTAATGCTAGACAGTCGAAATTATTTATAACTATCGATGAACTGAAGCAGAAAATTTTACCTAAAGAACCTGTCAAAGAACAAACTGAAAAGGAAGACAAAAAGGCCGATGGCATCCCAACAGTTGCAAAAAAAACAAGCCTGGAAGAGTTTGAGTTGATAAAAACAGACGCTCTGAAATTCTCACTGGCCAAATTGCACAATGATTTGATATCTTATCAAGAGGGTAATTTATTTACCTGGGTGAGTGCAAAACGGAAAACAAGCGCTCGTAACATAATGAAACTCATCCGTGATGATGCAGATAACGTAACCCTTTTGAGTGCATTAAATGACATTCGCCAGACCATTATAACTGATGATAAAGGACGCAAAATCGAAAAAACACTGAATGGCCGCTTAAATCATCATATCGATACCATCAGACAAACTATTTTTGCCCATGCCAAGACTAGTGAAATTTCAACGCTCCTTGTGAGTGAGCTTGATGACATTGATGCCGTATTAAACGCATTCAATGAAAAAATAGCTTCTTCTTGGTTAAAAGAATACCTCGCAAAGAAAAACACAAGCAGTTCTTCTGAAGCACGTTATGCTGCTTTCTTGTCTCTGATTACTCAAATGAAATCCGCTCATATTACGCATCCGGGTTCAACGTCATTGCTGAATTATTGTATAGAAAAATCTCATAATCTCGAACGATTATTCAAACAAAAGGTAAGCAATCCGAAGTCAGAGCAACAACCGAAGCTATTGATGCCTGAAAATCATCTTCTGTTATCACAATCAGTGGCTGAATTCTCGATAGCGATTATGAAAAAAATGACTGATACAAAATTTGATGTTCCTCCTCTTAAGAACACCATTAAACACGCGTCATTTTTCAAAACTTCGCAAAACAAAGAGTCTTCATTCTCATACAGAGAGTATGATGTTAAAGTTACGCCAACCAAACTGAGTTCTTCTCCGAATATTCCACCAGCATTTCATAAAATCAATAATGAGACTTTTTGGCGAATTATATTAGCCAGTATTGAAAAAAATCTGGTTGAAGCAGCTAAACGGCCGCTCAATACCAAATTTACCATGATTAAAATCGATCCAGTTGAGAGTAAAAAGGATTGCTTTGCGCTTAACATTGATTTGTCAATTAATGGCCAATCTGCTACACTTAAGCTCGTATTTAATCTTAAAAACAATACTCTGTCTCATGAGGTTACACCGCAAGGGTATATTCCCTCCGCGCTTGAGATCGCGACTTTCTAAAATATTTTTGAGCACGCTCGGTGTCATTCCGTACGGAAGCCGCGTGCATAGGTGATAGCGTAAACAGGAAATTGTACGGCTGGAGATACGGAACCCAAGTGGAAATAGTGAAAAAAAACAA
>JABEVJ010000098.1 GCA_013043985.1 Legionellales bacterium
AGCAATAGTTATTCATATTGTGCAGTTTTAATCGTTTCTTCTGGCGTAAAATAGCAAGTTAGAAAACCGAAAACTCATGTGTGTTGAGTATATATACCCGAAGCGTTTCATATGACGAAAAATAGCAAGTCAGAAACCCTAAATATGAGACGTTTCGGGTATAACGTGCTATTCTCCTATATCAGAACTTTTTTTTCTAGTTTATTTGATAACCCTATTTTCAAGGAGACTTCTTATGACTATTCAGCTTCCTCCCCTGCCCTATGAAATGGATGCACTTGCTCCTCACATTTCACGCGAAACATTGGAATATCACTACGGCAAACATCATCAAGCCTATGTGAATAATTTAAACAATTTACTTCCCAATAGTGGTTTTGAAGGCAAAACACTTGAGGAAATGATATTAAAAGCGAGTGGCCCGCTGTTCAATAACGCTGCGCAAGTTTGGAATCACACTTTTTATTGGAATAGTCTCACCCCTGCTCACGACTATCGCGATCTTTCAGGCTCACTGGCCAAAGCAATTGATCTCCAGTTTGGTTCGTTTGCCGCATTTAAAGAAGTCTTCACAAAATCAGCTACTTCACTCTTTGGTTCGGGCTGGACCTGGTTAATAAAAGCACATGATGGCAAATTGGAAATTGTGAATACCAGTAATGCTGCCAATCCGATGACCGAGGGCAAAAAACCCTTGCTCACCTGTGATGTATGGGAGCACGCTTATTACATCGATGTGCGAAATGCCAGACCTAAATACCTTGAAAATTTCTGGCAAGTCGTTAATTGGAAATTTGCAGAAAGGAATTTCGACTAATATGGAAAACAATCACCTTATGACCACTTACAACCCCTTACCAGTGAGCTTTGTGCGCGGTGAGGGAGTTTGGTTATTTGATGCCGAGGGAACCGCTTATCTTGATGCGCTGGGCGGCATTGCCGTCTGCGCGTTAGGCCATGCTCATCCTGCTGTTACCCAAGCCATCACGGAGCAAGCATCCGCTCTTTTGCACACCTCAAATCTCTTTACCATCGATAACCAGATTGCCTTGGCCAATAAACTCTGCAGCATCGCAAAAATGGAGCGCGCCTTTTTTTGCAATTCAGGTGCGGAAGCGAATGAAGCAGCAATCAAGCTCAGCCGCTTACATGCACGCAATCGCGAAATTGATAATCCTCAGATTATCGTCATGGAACACAGCTTCCATGGTCGTACTATGGCCACTCTCAGTGCAACCGCCAGCAAAAAAGTGCAAGCAGGATATGCGCCGCTTGTACCAGGATTCATTCGGGTTCCCTACAATGATGCAGCGGCTGTTGATACCATCATGGCCAATAATGTCAATGTTGTCGCTATCTTGGTTGAGCCCATATCGGGCGAAGGCGGTGTAGTTGTACCTGATGATGACTACCTAGACGCTCTGCGTGAACTGTGCGATCGCTTTAATTGCTTATTGATGATTGATGAAGTGCAAACGGGTATGGGGCGAACAGGAAAGTTTTTTGCTTACGAGCATCAACCACACCTGCTGCCAGATGTCGTCACGGTTGCCAAAGCACTTGGTAATGGCGTACCGATCGGTGCCTGTCTTGCACGTGGTGAGGCGGCAAAGCTTTTCCAGCCGGGATCGCACGGGAGCACCTTCGGCGGCAATCCATTCTGCACTCACGTTAGCTTAGCGGTTATTGAGACCCTTGAAAAAGAGAACTTAGTTTCCCGTGCGGGTGAAGCAGGAAGATTACTGATGGAACTGCTGCATTCTCGCCTTGACAACAATCCACATGTCAAAGAAATTCGAGGGAGAGGCTTAATGATAGGGATTGAGCTTGATAAACCCTGTCGTGATATTTTGAACATTGGTTTAAAAAATGGGCTTTTATTCGGTGTTACAGCCGACTCAGTGATTCGCTTGCTTCCGCCTTATATTATGACGGACGAGCAATTGCATTTAATTGCCGATAAATTAACCGCGACGATTGAGCAATATTATGCCTGAAGCAAATGAGAAAGAAAAATCCCTCCCGCGTGGCGAATTAGTGATTCGAACCATCGCCATGCCTCGTGATACCAACGCCAACGGTGATATTTTTGGCGGTTGGCTGGTATCACAAATGGATGTGGGAGGAGCGATTGTAGCCACACAAACGGCCAAATCACGAGTTGCTACCGTGGCGATAAATCAATTAACGTTTATTCGTCCTGTTTATGTGGGTGACATTATTTGCTGTTATGCCGAACTGATCAAAGTGGGTACGACGTCCATGACCGTAGAAGTGCAAGCCTGGTCAATTTCTGCTGATGAACCTGAGCGCAAAAAAGTCACCGAGGGTACTTTTGTGTTTGTTGCGCTGGATAAGAATCGAAAACCGAAACCGGTGTATGGTGTTTAACCGACATTCCGCACCAAAGTATTTTAGGCAGCTTTGGTGCGAAAAAAGGACGAAAAACGGAGTTTGTGTGTTGAGTATATACTCAACACACATGGATTTTCGTATCTTTTTTTAAGCCAAATATGTCAAAAAAGACACCGCTGCGGAATGTCAGATTTAAGCGTCAGATTCTAAATCTAACTCTTTCTTAATGATTGATAACTCGTGAGACGTGATCTCCAAATTGTCAATAATACTCTCATCACTCCAACCTTTACGTAGCAAGATTCTAACAAAATGTTTACGCTCATCGGCTTTACCCTCGGCCTTACCCTCAACCTTACCCTCGGCTTTACCCTCGACCTTACCTTCTTCTTTTGCATCAATCAATTTTTGCTTGATAATCGCTTGCGCATCGCGCTCGCGTTTTTCTTCTTGCTCGTAGGTATTGAGTTCAATTTCCGACCATGAAAACCGATTTAATGCTTCATAAGCTTGGTAAATAATCTCATCACTACCTACAATTCGCCTCAAGTCCTCTTCACTGGTCTCTTCCGCATGTTTGAAAAAATACATCCATTTTTCAATCAGCGTGCTCAGCTCATCAATAGATTTATGAAATTTCGGCAACTCCAAAAAGGTATACGAAAAATCTTTCAGGTCATGATTGTAGGTTTTTTCATCCAAAATAATATGTGTCGAGCGATAATCTGGTGTGTTCGGCAGCATGATAAAATCAGTGATCGCAATAAAAATCACTGCCTTTAATTGGGTATAATCTTCGCCACAATTGAGTTGTCTGCTATAGGCTTTGGCTGCATAATACTGTGCTCGTTTTTCAAAACCACTGGTTTTAGCCACTTGCATTTCAATGATATACTGATATCCCTTTTCATCTGTACACAAGACATCAACCAGACTTTGTTTCAAATAGGCAATATCAGGGTTTTGTGCGGTTGTCAAAAAAGCTACATCATGGATTTTGTCTGAACCCTCAAACTTCATAACATCATTTATAAAATGTACTAAAATATTCTTGTTTTTTTCAGTACCAAAAATCTGTTTGAAGGCAAAATCATTTTTGGGGTCAAGAAATTTACTTAATAACATTGAAGGCTCAAGTGAAAAAGATTAATTTTTATATTATAACCGAACAAATTACATTTGCCTAGTCCTGAGGTTTTACTCCGATTAATTTTCTATTGTATAATATTTACGATCTTAAGTATTCGCTTTCGCTAATAGGAGCTACGCCTACTGGATACCGCGGACAAGCCACTGTAGGTTAGAGAGGGTTGAGCTTTAAATTAAATAACCAGTTTTATCGGACTTTCTGCTTTTAATTTCTCAATGATAGATGAAATTTTACCAAAATTATACGAGAAAGCGTCATTAACACTATTATTTGAGTAATAATTATTACGATATGACGGATCAGAAAGTTTCTCAAAATCATAATTAACCAGCTTGGAATGCAGAACTAGCTTTACAATAGGTAAACATGCTTCAGACATTGCAACCTTCAATGATACCATTTTATTAACCTCTTCTAACAGCAACATGTCATCGGGTATTAACGGTAGAAGTGTAGATACCGCAGCTAAATCGCTAATTCTGGCTAACTCATGCAATAGAATCGCCCCTTCATTAGAGGATACGATAGTATGAGTATTATTTTTGACAGGGTCAAAGTTCATTGAAAAAAGATGATCGGATAGTTTTGTTAGGTAAGTCGGCCAAAATGTAATCATGTAAATAACGTTTCATTTGACTATTATGACACAATAGTCAAGACCATTCCGGAATGCGTGTCATAATAGTCACTACAGTACCTTTGTGTCACTAAAAAGAGATGACACCAGCGTTTGCTGTTCATCTTTCTTCACCTCTTCAATATTACCAGCATCTATCGATACAGATTGTGAGCGAATAACAACGCCATCATTAGGATTATAATTTTTATTGGGAGCATCGATAATAATATTTTTAAAAAAGTTACTTATATATTTTTTCATTATTTTTCCTGAAATAATTTATGTCTTTATTAGGGTCTGTTGACAATTGGTTCTTTGGCTGCAAAAAGAGTGTAATCGGTAAAAATTGGTTCTTGTTTTCGTTAAAT
>JABEVJ010000099.1 GCA_013043985.1 Legionellales bacterium
GCTTCGTCGTAAACTCCTCGCAATGACGAGCGTTTTTCCATATTTACTATCATTTCCACATTACGTGACAGCTACAAATTATGTGTCGATACCTCAGGGAACGATCCTTTCAAAATATTATTATGCCAGCAATCCCTAACGCGGAAACTACCTTTATCTTTCACTTGGAATTTTTCAACAGCCGAGGTTCAAATTTTAGCAATGCTAGTGTATACTCTCGCCACAAACGTTTTGGAACGTTTAATACCCACTGCGGTGGGTATAAAAGTTGGAAATTTTTAAACAATAACTGTGGATAGAGTCATATGAATCTACATGAATATCAAGCGAAAGAATTATTAGCGCAGTACAACATTCCTGCGCCAAAAGGGCAGATTGCTGCCAATGCAGAAGAAGCTGTTGCTGCTGCTAAACAAATGGGCGGTGATGCCTGGGTTGTTAAAGCTCAGGTTCACGCTGGCGGCCGGGGTAAAGCGGGTGGCGTCAAGTTTGTACGCAGCCTCGATGATGTGATGAAAATCAGCCAAAATTTAATCGGCAAGAATTTGGTCACCTATCAAACCGACGCCAAGGGTCAACCAGTGAATCTGGTACTGATATCTGAACCGACTGACATTGATCGTGAATTATATCTCGGTGCTGTTGTTGATCGCGCTTACCAACGTATCGTTTTTATGGCCTCTACCGAAGGCGGCGTGGATATTGAAGAAGTTGCCAATTCCCATCCTGAAAAAATCCATCACATTGTTGTTGATCCTTTAGTGGGCGTTATGCCACACCAGGCTCGTGAGTTAGGATTTAAATTAGACCTGACCAGTGAGCAGCTCAAGCAATTTACGCACATTATGACCCAATTGGGCAAAATGTTTGTTGAGTGTGACTTGGGTATGCTTGAGATCAATCCGCTCGTGGTGCGCACTGATGCAAAATTGACTTGCCTGGATGCAAAAATTGTTGTTGATGCGAATGCTATGTACCGTCAACCGCATCTGCGTGCAATGCGTGATCCCAGCCAAGAAGATGAGCGCGAAAACCGAGCCCTCAATTGGGAGCTCAATTATATTGCCTTGGATGGTGATATTGGTTGTATGGTGAATGGCGCAGGTCTGGCAATGGCAACCATGGATTTAATCAAATTGCATGGCGGCAATCCAGCCAACTTCCTTGATGTGGGTGGTGGAGCAACGAAAGAGCGCGTAACTGAAGCGTTTAAGATTATTCTGTCTGATCCTAACGTGAAAGGTATTTTAGTCAATATTTTTGGCGGTATTGTCCGATGTGACATGATCGCTGAGGGTATTTTGAGTGCAGTCGCCGAAGTAGGGGTGAATTTACCCGTTGTGGTGCGATTGGAAGGTAATAATGCCGGACTTGCTGCAACCATTTTAAATGAAAGTGGAATGAATATCATTGCTGCCAAAGGCTTTGATGATGCAGCTCGTCAAATCGTTAAAGCGGTGAAAGGGGAATAATAATGAGTATTTTAATTGATAGTGAGACAAAGGTTATTTGTCAGGGCTTCACTGGCAGTCAAGGGACATTTCATTCAGAACAGGCTATTAACTATGGCACTAAAATGGTTGGTGGTGTTACCCCTGGTAAAGGTGGTCAAACCCATTTAGGTTTACCTGTATTTAATACTGTGCGTGATGCAGTTGACGCAACGGATGCTGATGCCTCTGTGATTTATGTTCCCGCGCCTTTTGCGATGGATTCCATTATTGAGGCGGCTGATGCAGGTATTTTATTAATTATCTGTATTACTGAAGGTGTGCCTGTTCTTGATATGCTCAAAGTTAAGGCTTATCTTGAAGCAAATACCGATTCAATCTTAATCGGACCTAATTGCCCTGGAGTGATTACACCAGGTCAATGTAAGATTGGGATTATGCCTGGGCATATCCATCAACCTGGCCGTGTTGGGATTGTTTCCCGATCAGGTACGCTGACTTATGAAGCAGTGAATCAAACGACTGCCTTAGGATTCGGTCAAAGTACTTGTGTGGGTATTGGTGGCGATCCTATCCCTGGCTCAACTTTTATTGATATCCTGGACATGTTTGAGAATGATCCACAGACTGAAGCGATTATTATGGTTGGTGAAATTGGTGGTTCAGCTGAAGAAGAAGCCGCTGAATTTATCAAATATAACGTAACTAAACCCGTTGTTTCTTATATTGCTGGCGTTACTGCGCCTGCAGGTAAACGAATGGGTCATGCAGGTGCGATCATTGCTGGTGGCAAGGGTACAGCGGCAGAAAAATTTGCTGCTCTTGAAGCAGCAGGTGTGAATACCGTGCACTCGCCAGCATCGATTGGTGAAGCAGTAGCGGAAGCAACAGGCTGGTAGTATACGGATGTTGCTGTCGCGTAATGTGTTCAAAAGAGGTGTAGCCCTCAATCCGCCTGTAAAAATGAGTGATTATTTTACTGTTTTTTCATTATGAGATGAATTTGAGTGAATGCTTGTATTTGCAGGCGGACTGAGGGGTAATCAAGCTTGACCCCTCAGTAAGTCTGCAAATACAAGCGTTTGTTCAAGCTCATTTTATTCGTAAAGTGCGATGAAATAATCATTATTGTTTGCAGACTTATTGAGGGCTACGGTTCAGTGCGAATTTTGACCACATTACCAAAAAACCCATTAATCCACGGAGAAAACTAAAATGCCAACATTTGATATTGTCTCTGAGATTGATCAACACGAATTAAACAATGCCGTTGATCAAGCCAATCGCGAAATCACGAGCCGTTTTGACTTCAAAGGCGTTGAGGCCAGCTTTGAATACAAAGACGAAAAAATTACCCTTGTGGCACCCTCTGATTTTCAAGTCCAACAAATGCAAGATATTTTGAATAGTAAACTTGCAAAGCGCAACATTGATATACGTTGCCTTGATTATCAAAAGATGGAAACCAATTTAAGCCAGGCGCGCATTGTCGCATTGGTGAAACAAGGTCTTGAAACTGAGTCAGCAAAAAAAATAATCAAATTTATTAAAGATAACAAGTACAAAGTGCAAACGAGTATTCAGGCGGATCAAGTTCGCGTGATTGGTAAGCAGCGAGATGATTTGCAAACAGTGATATCTGCTTTAAAAGCCGAAGACCTGGGTGTTCCCTTGCAATATAAAAACTTTCGAGACTAAATCAGTATGCGGACTTTTGTGCTAAGAGCACGTGATGGAACAACCAGGCCAGAGCGCGTGAAATCACAAATAGGCTCAAAAGGGCATCTTGAGGTGGTTGCGCACACGATTATCAATGCTTTTTTTCTATCCAGCGGTTTTAGAGAGGATGTTGAGGTTTACATTGTGCTCGAAAGCACGCCTGATTTCCCACGAACGCTCAAATTTTCCTCATCAGAAGGCTTATCGTTTGCTGGTTTCCATGAACAAGCTATTTTTGATGTGATCGAACATGCTCTGAGAACCGGGCATTCAATGTATAAAGATGAGACCCGAAGCGTGTCATCAGGCCTGCAGATTAGTGCATTTGGTTTCGAGCGTCTTGTACAAAGTATGCTGTCTAATAGACCACTTTATTTACTGGATAAGAAGGGTGAGGACATCAGAACCGCGACAATAGGGGCTGATCCAGTTTTTCTGTTGAGTGATCATTTAGTCATGCCAAAGAAAAGTGTAAAGGGTTTCATGCGCCATGGCCTGACACCACTTAGCTTTGGTTCTACTATGTTATTTGCTTCGCAATGTGTCGTCATTGCACACTATGAACTTGATCGCCGAGTTTAGGGTCTTCTTTGGCTGCAAAGAAGTAATTGCCAAAGACTCTAGCTCTAAGCTAAAACAAGTTGCTCAACAGGGGGTAAATTGCTGTTTTCATCTGCTGCCGATTTCCTTGACTTGAGAAATTCTTCCAACGTTTGTGGCACGAATTCTTTGAAAAAAGGATGATTATCATCAGGAATACATTTAGCTTGCATGATTTCTGCGCTATTTTCCCAAGATCGCATCTTTGCCCAATCGTGTGCATAAGCCATATCGCGCCAATAGAGAGGCATATCTTTCAATTCAAATTGACAACGAAGCCAAGGGTCTAAAATAACAATGTCTTTAGGCCATGTCGTAAAATCATCTGGGAGTACGCCTTCACCGTCTAAATTTCCTAAGACCAGGAAAGCATGGTCAAAATTTTTGCCTACATAAATTTTTACATGTACGTCTTTTTCCGCTGCACGTTTTTTTAGAAAGCGATAGGCCAGGAAAGTCAGCTCAGTACAATTACCTCCCTCCATATTGAGTGCGCTCTCTGCAAAAAGACCAACAAGTGAACGTCTGGGTTTCTGTTGATGGGCTTCCTTAATGGATTGACGAGCACGTATTAGCTTTTTTTCACAATTGACTTTTTCCGTATTAATGTTATAAAAAAAAGATAGTTTCAATTGTTGATAATTTTTACTTTTTTTAGGACAAAGTTTCTTGCTTTTTTCTTTAGATGGATGAGGTAGGACGTAACCCAATACACCATTAAAATTATAGTTATATTGTCGAGGGATAAGATACTCTGCAGCGTCTACAATATTCGGTGAAATTTTGGTTATATTATGGCAAATATAGTTCAACGCATCATGACAAAGCTTGTTTATTTGAAGTTGTTCTTTTTTTTTCATTTGAGAAACCGTTATAATTTTTATTGATAAGTCAAAAACCTGAAATAGGAGACGCTTCGGATATAATTGCTGGTGGCTTACTTTCCTGATGGTATGCATCTTGATTCAGATATTCCGCATAGACTTGTGGAACAAATTTCTTGAAAAAAGGATGTTCTGGCGTGGTCACAGTCTTTGGTTCCATGATTTCATCACAGTTTACCCATGCTTGCATATTTCCCCAATTGTAGACATGAGCCATATCACGCCAAAAGTCCGGCATCTGCTCCAGTTGAAATCGGCTATGAAGCCAAGGATCCAGAATGCGAGTATCTTTGGGCCAGGTACTCATATCATTGAGCTGGACACCTTCACCATCAAGCTTTCCCAATGCAATATATACATGGTCAAAATTGATACCCTTCATGAGGTATATCTGAAACCCTAATGCAATAGCATCAATTTGCAAATATTGATAAGCTAAACAGGCAAGCTCCTCGCAGTTACCACCCTTGAGTTCCATGGCATCCTCGGCATTCAATTGAACTTTTGAAACGCGCGGGTTTGCTTTTAATTTGAGACGATAATTATTGCGCGCCTGAGTCAACTTTTGAGATATAATTGTTCTTTGTTGTTTTAATGTTCCAAAAAAAGATGCTTTTAAATTAGAAAAACTCAAAGGTTTATCGTCGGGTAAGTCCAGAGCTTTTTTATAAGGTTGCACATAACCTACTATCCCATAATAATTGCCTTGATATATTGTGGAAACGAGCGCATCTGCTCCATAGGTTATATTTTCTGAAATTCCTTTCGTGCTAGTACAAATATACTCCAAAGCGTCATGACAAAGTTGATCGATATTATTTGCCACATTAGGTAGTAGGGCATTCTCTTGCATTATTTTAACCATATTTATTATTAAGTATTGTAAATTTTATCATTTAAAGATTAAAATAAGCTTAGCGATTCTATTTATTGAAGAGATCAACATTGTGATTTTATTTGTACCAGCCTTTTTAATAGGGATGGTCAGTTTATTGATTTACCCGAGTTTGCCTGACTCATTGACGATTGATGTGCTTTGTTTATTAGTGGTTATTTGTCTTGCTATTTATGGCCGCACACAACAAAAAACTGTCTTTTTTCTAGCCAGTTTTTTCTTAGGGATCATCTGGTTTGCAATTGCAGCTCACAGGGTGCTTGAACAACAGCTTCCTCAGTCACTGGAAAATACGTCTTTAATCATTGAAGGGCAAATTGCGACACTTCCCGTCTTGAGTAATGGGGTATTACAATTTCAATTTGCTATCTCAAAAGTATGTGAAAAAAAAGTGTGCCGACCATTACACTTAAATAGCTTATTGACTTGGCAAAGTCCACCGGATAATGTTCGCATCAGTCAAATTTGGCAATTACCCGTCAAGTTAAAACGACCTCATACCTATGCCAATCCTGGAAGTTTTGACAGAGAAGCTTGGTTATTGCAAAACCGTCTACGTGCGACAGGAGCAGTTTATCAAGCCAAACACGAGGGCGCGCCAGTTCCCAGGTTGTTAGCAAACAAAAAAAGTATCGCCAGAATCCGGCAATACTACGACAGACAATTGCTGGCAATACTCAATAATGAGCCTTTTGCAGGCGTGATTGATGCGTTGACGGTTGGGAACAGTGCAGCTATCTCACAAGATCAATGGAAAGTATTTCGTAATACCGGAACAAGTCACTTAATCGCCATTTCAGGTTTGCACATTGGCATGATTGCAGGCTTATTTTATCTGGCTGGCATTGCTTGCTGGCGACTATCAGCTTACCTGTGTGCAAGATTGCCTGCACAAAAAGCAGGAGCAATATTCGGTATGATCGGTGCTTTTTCATATACCGCTTTTTCAGGATTTTCAATACCTGCAGAACGTACCCTCATCATGATCATTACCTGGATGGGAAGTCTGTTAATGAGTCGTTACAGTTCATCATTACAACGTTTTATGCTTGGATTAGGCTGTGTATTGATTCTCAATCCATTTTCTGTCATGAATAGCGGCTTTTGGTTGTCATTTTCTGCTATTGCACTAATTGGTTATGGCATGAGTGGGCGCTTGTCAGATAAAAGTTTATGGTGGCGTTATGGCAGGGTGCAATGGGTTGCCAGTATTGGCTTGATGCCATTAAGTTGGCTACTATTTCAGCAAAGCTCAATCATTGGTTTATTCGCCAATATGCTTGCGATCCCTTGGGTAGGTTTTGTGACGGTGCCACTTGCTTTACTTGCTTGCCTGCTGTTACCAATCAATAACATGGTGGGACAACATGTATTATTACTTTCAGAAAAAACACTGGAATGGCTCTGGCCTTATTTACATTATTTAGCCACATTACCCAACAATAGTTGGTTTCTGGGTTTGCATACTTCGTGGCTTATCTTGCCATTGATGATAGCGGTTTTATTGATTTTAGCCCCGCTTCATTTTCCAGGACGATGGCTTGCTCTCATCTGGTTTTGTCCAGCCTTGTTTATACGTCCGGCAAAATTACCTGAAAATGCCGTTAAATTAACCGTTTTAGATGTGGGACAGGGTTTATCAGTGGTGATACAGACCCGAACTCATACGGCTGTTTATGATACGGGCATGGGTTATCCAGATGGATATAATATGGGAGATGTGGTTTTATTGCCTTTTTTCCGAGTAGAACATATCAGCAAGTTGAATAAATTGATCATCAGTCACCCTGATGCCGATCATTCAGGTGGAGCAAATGCGGTATTGCAGCAATTTAAAACGGTACCCATGTTAGTTAGCGTAATTGATCAATTTAAAAAACAAGAAATAACCGCTTGTGAAGCAGGGCAAACCTGGGTTTGGGATGAGGTAACATTTCGTATTTTATATCCATTTCAAGGGCAAGCACGGGCTGATAATAACAGCTCATGTGTGTTGCAGATTGAGGTCAACGGTAAGCAAATTTTATTACCAGGAGATATTGAAAAGGCAGCGGAGGCGGAGTTAGTGGCACAATATCATCAGCAATTAGCTTCTTATCTGTTAATTGCTCCTCATCATGGCAGCAGAACGTCCTCAAGCGATTTATTTATTCAGGCAGTTAATCCAAAAGTGGTGGTGTTTGCGACAGGCTACTTAAATCGTTATCATTTTCCCTCTGATCAAGCTGTTATGCGTTATCAAAGAGCAGGAGGCCGATTATATAATTCAGCCTATGATGGAGCGATCACCGTCACGTTTATGCCAGATAAGCCTGTTGAGGTTCATACCTATCGTAAGGATTATTCGCATTTTTGGTGAGAGACGTGAAAACTTATCTTGATTGTTCAGACTGGTCAATAGCACGTCTTAAACTTGCAGGTAAGGGTTCAACATTGATTTCATCTTGATGCTGGATAATTTCCCAAGTAGCATATTGATTTTGAATATTCATCCATAATTCAACGCTGGTACCAAATAATTTAGAAAGTCTTCTGAGAACTCCGCAGATCTCGCAAAAGGCAGGCGAGACATGGTAAACTAAGGGCAAGAGACGGTTCTGTGTAAGAAATAAGCAGGCAAAAGGACAAGGA
>JABEVJ010000100.1 GCA_013043985.1 Legionellales bacterium
TCTTTGATACCAACTCCGAAACCAACACTTCGCCCAAGCAAGGTAAATGATATTGAAGAAACAGTACATGAAGACATAAAATTGCAAACCGCACCCTCTTTGATACCAACTCCGAAACCAACACCTCGCCCACACAAAATCAATAATGAGGAAGAAGTCGGCTATGGAAAAGTGATGCAGAATCAAAATCAGGCCAATCAATTACATGGTTTTTTATGTGCGATGACAATATCTGCTTCTGTTTATCAGATTCAAATTCAAATCGCTTCTGTTCAAATAGTAATTAACGTTGCTTTTGTAGCAATGCAATTTCAGATGCATGAATTGAAAGCATCACAAAACCCGGTCGATGGACAACAAAAACTAACTGCCGTACCAGTTGCCAAGATGCAAGCTTCTTTCTTTGCAATGAATGCCTCTGTTCAGGTAGGTAAAGTAGCCGCTGCCATTTCAGTTGAACAGCTGTGTGTACAGTTACCTAAGTCACCCGTCACTTTCTGAGTGAGTAGCCCGTATTAGCGGAAATAGTGCACAGATATTTGATGTTTAATTTTTTATAAAAGAGCTTAAAAATAGGCCTTTGATGGAAAGAGCGTAATACGGGGTGTTGTTATCCTATTGCAAAGAGTACATACCCCCTATTCCAACCGCACCCGTGGATCCACCCACAAATAGGTCAAATCGGTCAAAATCAAGCCGAGCACATAAAAAACCGTTCCTAAAAAAACCATGGTTCTCACAATAGCAAAATCCTGTGCGCGAATTGCATCAATCATATAACTACCTAAGCCCGGGATGCCAAAAAAAGATTCCAATAATAAACTGCCCATAAACAAAGTAGGAATAATCACCACCACACTGGTCAAAATCGGCAACATCCCATTTTTGAGCACATGCCGAAAAAGAACAGCAACCTCACTTAAACCCTTTGCACGTGCTGTTCTAACATAGTCTTTTGAGATTTCTTCCATAAAAATACTCCGGTACCAACGCGTACCCGAACCAATACCGCTTATTACCCCAATCATAATTGGCAAAATCAAAAAATGCCAGGCATCAAGACCTGTTTCATATCCAGAAATGGGTACCAGCTTTAATACTTTAGCGAAAAGATACTGCCCGCCAATAATATAAAACAAACCTGAAATTGACATGAGAGCCACACAAATCAGTACAGCGGTTAACTCAAAACTCGTATAACGGAAAAAAATCAACATAAGCGCAAAACCGATATTTACAATGATTTCCAATATCAATGTAGGAACAGCAATTGCCAGGCTTGGCCACATTCGCTGCGAAATATCTGCGTTAATATTGCGCCCCTGATCAGAGTTTCCAAATTGAAAGGTAAATTGTGCCAGGGATTTTTTAAACAATAACGTATCAGTCCATTTTGCCAACCCAGTTTGAGTTTCATTGTAATATAAAGGCAAATCATATTGATGCGAGACTTTCCATTGTGAAATCATAGTGGGAGTCACATATTTATTACCAAGCTGGGCACGAGCCATATCGTCAGGGGAGTTCAAAACAAAAAATAACGAAAATGTTAAAATATTTACCCCTAACAACACAGGTATAGCATAAAGTATTTTACGAAGAAAATAACTGAACACAATTAGGCCTCCTCGTGTCCCCCCATCGCCTCCCATAATCTCGGTAAAAACTCCGCAAACTCTGCCGTAAAAATCAGAAAATCAGCATCAAATTTTTCTGACTCTGATTCTGTATTACTATCATCCACCTGTTGTTGCACCAAATCCAGAAAACGAATACGACGCACACTCAACGCGCTGTCAATAATATAAGTTAGACGATCGCTCCAACTTAAAGCCAACTTTATCACCTGTTTCCCTGATTCAAGATGACCAAGCACCTCTTTTGCTGTCAGATCTTGGTTGACACATTTAATCACCGTCGATGCCGCATTCGGATCCTGCATTTCACAATAATCTTCAAGTGTAAAATCACGCGGCAAATTTTCTGTAGCAAGCCAACTGGTCAAGGTAACTGCTGGGCTGTGTTTAAGATTAATTTCTGCCAGTTTGAAACTTCCCAGTGTATTCCGAAGCAACACGGTTAAATCATCTGCTCGTGTTCGGTTGCTAGCATCAACAATAAGCCAGTTTTTCACCGTATCAAGGTAAGCAAAAGTGGTCTGAGATTTGCTTAACGCCTGCGGCAACAATGATACCATCACTTGATCAGATACATTCCGTTTTTCCCGACTCGTCAGCTTGCGATTTTCATTCTCTTCCATTTCCTTTATTTTTACTGCGGCATATTCTCGGACTACTGAAGCAGGCAATATTTTTTCTTCTTTTCGTGCCGCAATGAGATAGCGTCCATTCAATGCATGAACCAATAGCTCGTTACCCTGCCCTAATGGCGATACCCAACCATAATGCATTCGCTCCAATTTACCGCAAGGTCGTGAAGCATGATTTACCATCAAAGCCTGCAATTGTTCTGGTGTCAGCGTAAAAGGCTCAACTAACTGAAAAATCTGTATATTTTTAAACCACATTATTGTCTCACTTATTAACAGTAATAATTTATAAATCGTTGCCTTGTATTTTTCTTCAGAAAGGATTATCTTAATCATACCTTATGAAGAATTACTAGATATAGTGGTTTTCGAGGATTGAAACCACTATAATTAGTGTTTAACTTATTAACAACTCTTAGGGTCTGTTGACAATTGGTTCTTTGGCTGCAAAAAGAGTGTAATCGGTAAAAATTGGTTCTTGTTTTCGTTAAATAGCTTGCTATTCGCCTCAA
>JABEVJ010000101.1 GCA_013043985.1 Legionellales bacterium
CTTATTCTCGTTAAATAGCTTGCTATTCGCCTCAAATAAGAACAAATTTTTCCTCGATTCTCTCTTTTTTCGCTTCAAAGAACCAATTGTCAACAGACCTAGTTACTCCCTAAATAAAATAATGAGGTGAATTAATTTACTATTACCTGTATAATCGAGAGTATCATCTTACTGAGCTTTTAATTAAATGTCGATAGATTTCAAAAAAATCCAGTTTCTCAAGAGTGCTGCCGAGTTGGAGCATCTTCCTTTGGACGAAGGTGCAGAGGTTGCCTTTGCTGGCCGCTCAAATGCGGGCAAGTCAAGCGCAATCAATGCCATAACTGGACATCACCGTCTGGCTAAAACCAGTAAAACGCCTGGTTGTACTCAGTTAATCAATTTATTTTCTTTAAACCAAAATCAGCGTCTCGTGGATCTACCTGGTTATGGGTATGCAAAAGTACCCAAAGCCATCAAACTGCGCTGGCAAGATACGCTCGCCCAGTATTTGCAATCCAGAACGTGTTTGCGGGGTTTAATTCTCCTCACAGATATTCGGCATCCCCTGAATCCCTATGATCTTTCAATGTTACAATGGAGTTCAGAGGTAAGTTTGCCAGTAATCATGCTGCTCACCAAAGCAGATAAGCTCAGTTTTGGTGCAGCGAAACAGGTGGTTGCTGAGGTTAAAAAAGAAACCGTTCGATTTCCTAATTTACAGGAAGTGGTGATTTTTTCTTCTCATGCTGGCACCAATCTTGATGCGGCGCGGGCAATGATTGCAAAACTCATGGGGTAAATATACCCAATTATACTTAAATTTAGATATAACTAGTTATAATGAGATATAATATGTTATAACCAGGTATAAATTGGTATAATCAGGAGTAATGCATGGATCCCATCAAAAACCCCTTTTCTCCAGGAGCAGGTTCACCACCACCTGAATTGGTAGGTCGAGATCGTCTATTAACAGAAACTAAAATTTTACTGGCTCGAGTACAACAGAAACGTTCTGAAAAAAGTTTTTTGTTAACTGGGCTTCGTGGCGTTGGCAAAACAGTATTGCTTAATACAATAGAACACCTTGCAAATGAGTTAAACTATAAAACTATTTTTATTGAAGTACATGAAAATAAAACCGTTGCAACATTACTTATTCCAAAACTCCGGCAGCTATTTTTTAGCTTGGACAGAATAAGCAATACGGGAAACAGGGTACGCAGAGGACTTGCTGTACTGAAAAGTTTTATTAATGGCATAAAGATTAAAGTCGGAGATATCGAGTTTGGCTTAGATATCGAAGCCGAACATGGGGCTGCAGATAGTGGCGATATTGAAGTAGATTTACCCAACTTGTTGCTTGCCGTCGCAGAAGCAGCAGAAGAGCGAGGAACAGCGGTTGCTCTTTTTATTGATGAAATTCAATATCTCAATTCAAGTGAAATTAGTGCCTTAATTATGGCAATGCATAAAATGCAACAAAAACAGCTTCCCTTAGTGCTCATCGCAGCGGGGCTGCCTATTTTACCTGCGCTCGCAGGTGATTCAAAATCGTATGCTGAACGTTTATTTCAATTTCCTGATATTGGCCCTCTTTCACAAGAGGATGCAGCCAAAGCCTTACAGGATCCTGCAAAAGCTGTTGATGTAGAGTTTACAAAAGAAGCCTTGGACGAAATTTACCGACTCACGCAGGGATATCCTTATTTTCTGCAAGAATGGGGTTATCAAGCATGGAACCATGCACAAGAGCCTGTGATTACAATGCAAACCATTCAAGAATCGACGCCAGATGTCATTCGACGATTAGATGAAAATTTTTTTCGTGTTCGATTTGACAGGCTGACACCGAGTGAAAAAAACTACCTGCGTGCCATGGCATCACTTAGTGCAGAAGCCTACCGCTCCAGTGATATTGCTTCAATCCTGGGTGTTAATATTTCAAGTCTTGGTCCCGTTCGGGCAAAATTGATAAAGAAAGGAATGATATACAGCCCCGTTCATGGGGATATGGCATTTACTGTTCCGCTGTTTGATGATTTCATGCGGCGCACAATGCCTGCATTATCCTAA
Organism: Legionellales bacterium; assembly: GCA_013043985.1. Lineage (GTDB taxonomy): Bacteria > Pseudomonadota > Gammaproteobacteria > UBA1113 > UBA1113 > JABEVJ01. The sequence goes on from JABEVJ010000101.1 coordinate 2,059, forward strand.
AAACTACACATCTTTTGAGCTCATTACGCGACAGCAACTATTTCTTCTTATTTTCTCGCTTATGCCTCGCCAACAACTCACTCGCCAAAGCCAAATACGCCTGTGCCCCAGATGAGCGCTTATCATAATACAAAGCAGGTAAACCAAAGCTAGGAGCCTCAGCCAGGCGGACATTACGTGGAATGACCGCACGATATAATCTATCGCCAAAATGCGTTTTCAATTGTGCCGACACATCGGTAGTCAGGCAACTTCTTGCATCAAACATTGTGCGCACTACGCCCTCAACCTTCAAAGCAGGATTAGCCGACTGCTGAATCTGTTCAATCGTGTTTAATAAAGCCGATAAGCCTTCCAAAGCATAATACTCACATTGCATAGGGATAATAACGCTGGCAGCGGCAACCAATGCATTGACGGTCAGCATATTTAATGAAGGTGGGCAATCAATAAAAATAAAATCAAAGCCTGTCGAGAGTTCTGCTAAGGCTTCTTTTAAGCGAAATTCGCGTTTATGAACCTGAAGCAATCCAACCTCTGCTCGAGTTAAATCGCTATTGGCAGGTAACAAGCGAAAATTTCCCTCTTTTGCGTGTAAAAGAGCATCATTGATTGAGGCCTCTTTCAAAAGAACATGCATCATCGTGAGCGGTGCTTCGGCCTTGTCGCAGCCTGAGCCCATCGTAGCATTCCCTTGCGGATCAAGGTCAATCAACAATACCTTTTTTTTTGCTGCCGCAACCGAGGCTGCCAGATTAACAGAAGTAGTCGTTTTACCCACGCCACCTTTCTGATTTGCAATTGCAATAATTTTGGTCACACTTGTTCCTTAAGCCAATCAGCGACTGTTTTCGCATAATAAGTAATAATAAAATCTGCACCCGCTCTTTTAAGGCTAAGCAATGACTCCATGACCGCAGCTCGCTCATTTATCCAGCCATTTGCAGCAGCCGCTTTTAACATGGCATACTCTCCACTCACTTGATAAGCAGCAAGCGGAATGCCTGGAAATGCCTGTTTCACGCGATAAATCACATCAGCATAAATACCTGCTGGTTTGACCATCAGCATATCAGCTCCCTCCTCCACATCCAATTTAGCTTCACGTAATGCTTCCGCTCCATTGGCAGGATCCATCTGATAACCTCGCCTGTCGCCAAATTGAGGCGCTCCCTCTGCTGCTTCACGAAAGGGGCCATACAATGCACTCGCATATTTAACGGCGTAACTCAAAATAGGTATGTGGGTAAAACCCGCTTTGTCCAGTCCTTCTCGAATAGCAACAACCATACCATCCATCATGCCGCTGGGTGCAATGATATCCGCACCTGCATGAGCTAAACTTTCAGATTGTTCTGCCAGTATACTGAGCGTTGCATCATTATCAATCCCAGATTCATCAGATAAGACTCCACAATGCCCATGATCGGTATATTCACACAAACACACATCTGCAATAACCAGCAGTTGAGGAGCAATCGCTTTAATACATCGGATTGCCTGCTGCACCACACCATCATCATGACAGGAAACCTCACCGTGAGGATCTTTTTTGTCGGGAATACCAAACAAAATCACCCCCAATAGACCTGATTTGACAATAGAATCAATTTCTTCGTCCAGTCTATCAACTGATAATTGGCAACACCCGGGCATACTGGTGATGGGTTGACAAATATTCTCGCCGGATTTAATAAATAAAGGCAAAATTAAATCATTTTTATCAAGTACCGTTTCCCGAATCAACGCGCGCAAAGCGGGTGTACGGCGTAATCGCTGCAGGCGTAATGGTAATTTAAGTGGCGCATCAAACACTTATTATGCTCGCTCTTTCAATTTTGCCAATGCATCGGCAAATGCATTGCCCATAATTGATTCTGCTTCATTTTTGGGTGCGCTTTTCGCGGCAGGTTTCTGTGGTTCAGAGCGATTCTTTACAGGTGGACGATTCGTATGCCCTGCTTGCGGTTTTTTATGCGAGGATGCACCGCTGCCTTGATGCACTTTAACTGGCGGGGCTTCATCAAGCTTCATACTCAATGAAATACGCTTACGTTGCACATCTACCTCCGTCACCTTCACTTGCACAATGACCCCTGCTTTGACAACACTACGAGGATCCTGAACAAATTTGTGGGCAAGCTCAGAAATATGCACCAAACCATCCTGATGTACACCAATATCAACAAATGCTCCAAAATTAGTTACATTCGTTACCACGCCTTCAAGAATCATACCTGGTTTAAGATCAGCCAGAGTTTCTATACCCTCTTTAAAGGTAGCTGTTTTAAACTCAGGGCGAGGATCGCGTCCAGGTTTATCAAGCTCAGCGATAATATCAGTAATCGTTGGCACACCAAAAACTTCATCAACATAATCGACTGGTTTGATACTCTTGAGAAAAGTTGAATCGCCTATGATCGATTTTATATCGCGGCTCGCCTTGGCAACAATGCGCTCAACCAGAGGATATGCCTCAGGGTGAACCGCTGAAGCATCGAGCGGATTAGTACCATTATTAATTCTTAAAAACCCTGCTGCCTGTTCAAAGGTTTTCTCTCCAAGACGAGAAACCTGTTTCAACTGCATTCGGTTGCTAAAAGCACCGTTGGTATTTCGAAACTCAACAATATTACGTGCAATGGTTTCATTTAAACCTGACACCCTGGCTAATAAAGCAACGGAAGCCATATTCAGATCAACGCCCACTGCATTCACACAGTCTTCAACGATATTATTTAAATGGCGTGCCAATTCAGGCTGATTAACGTCATGTTGATATTGACCCACCCCAATTGATTTTGGTTCAATTTTAACCAGTTCGGCCAGAGGATCTTGCAGACGACGAGCAATTGACACCGCTCCACGAATAGAAACATCTAAGTCAGGAAATTCATTCGTCGCTAACTCAGAGGCAGAATAAACTGATGCACCCGCCTCAGATACCATAATTTTTGTTAATTTTAGTTCAGGAACTTGTTTGACAAGCTCTGCCACCAATTGGTCGGTTTCACGTGAGGCAGTGCCATTGCCAATACTAATGAGATCAACCGGGTATTTTGTACACAAAGCGGCTAAGGTTTTTAACGCTGCCTTCCATTGCTTCTGAGGTGCATGAGGATAAATAACACTATGATCGAGTAACTTACCTGTGTTATCAACGATGGCTATTTTCACACCTGTTCGCATACCAGGATCCAGCCCCATGGTAACCCGCATACCGGCTGGTGCAGCTAACAATAAGTCACGCAAATTTAAGCCAAATACATGAATTGCCTCCATTTCAGCCGCATCACGAATGGTATTAAGCCACTCTAGTTCTAGTTGTGGATGCAATTTTACTTTCCATGTCCAACGCACGGTCTCAAGTAACCACGCATCCGCAGGATGGCTCTCGCGAGGGGTCGTTGAAATTTTGGTATGGAGAGCAATAAGTTGCTCACAGGGATTGGATGCTTCCTCTTCACGCAAGTTGATACCAATGTTTAAAATGCCTTCTCGTCGTCCGCGTAAAACAGCTAACATGCGATGTGAAGGAATTTTGTTGATAGCTTCGGAAAATGCATAATAGTCGGTAAATTTTTGACCTTCTTTTTCTTTTCCACTGACAACAGCACTTTGTATAATGGCATGTTCCCACAAATATTCCCGTAATTTCGCAAGCAGCGCTGCATCTTCTGCAAAACGCTCCATTAAAATCTGGCGAGCACCTTCAAGCGCCGCTTTTACATCAGCTACCCCTTTTTCAGCATTAACGTAGCTGAGTGCTGCTTCCTGAGGCACGAGGGTTGCATTCTCCCAAAGAGCCAAAGCCAAAGGCTCCAATCCGGCTTCGCGAGCAGTTTGTGCTTTTGTCCGGCGTTTTGGCTTATACGGAAGATACAGATCCTCAAGACGCGTCTTATTATCGGCTTCATTAATCGCTTGAGCTAACTCAGGCGTCAACTTGTCTTGTTCATTAATGCTTTTCAGGATAACATCCCTGCGCTCCTCAAGCTCACGCAGATATTTGAGGCGCTCCTCTAGTGTCCGCAATTGCACGTCATCAAGGCCACCAGTCGCTTCTTTACGATATCTCGCAATAAAAGGAACGGTCGCGCCTTCATCGAGCAAGGCAACAGCAGCGTTAATTTGATTGGTACCAGCATTTATTTCAATTGAAATTTGTTTAATAATATCCATCGTGTGTGCTCATTAAATGGTTATTCAGGCTCAAAAGTTTTTTGTTTTTGGGACTTACTTAGGACATGTCAATAGGTATATACTTTACCCTCTCTAATCAACGAGGAAGTCGATGATTAAAACATCAACCGGACTTATTTTGTGCTTGGCTAGCGTATTGCTATTTGGGTGTACTGTCAAGCAAAATGCACGGCAGTTTTACGATCAGCACATTTTATCTAAAACTGAGCTTCCCCTTAGTGGATTACCGACTTCCCGTGCTTACAATATGCCTTATTTTGACAGCATCTCGACCAATGGTCCCTATAATATCAACTTTCAGTTCAATACCAATCCCTATCTTAACCCAAACACTGTAGGAAATGTTGCTATCACGGGTGATTCAGCCATTGTTGATAATACCGAAGTGCTTGTGAAAAATAATAATTTGTTGATCATGCTTGATCCCCAATATACCTACGATATGGCCGTAAATGTTAACGTGACGATTCAGACATCGGTACCCTTGCGGCGTATATCTTATACTGGCACTGGCAAAATTGATATTCAGAATATCCGGGTAGATCACTTTGCAGCTACCGTCAACGGTTCCGGCTATATGTTTCTCGCTGGTAAAGTAAACCGCTTTGATGGCACAGCAACAGGTACATCGCGTTTAAATGCAAAATGTGTCATCAGTGAAGCCACCTTTGTCAATACAACGGATCTTGCTCAGGCAGAGGTATTAGGGGGTCAAGGCGTGAGTGGTCTCGCTGCTGGCCAAAGTGATATTTACTACTATTCAAGACCCGATATGATTGAGCCGTATCAGCGACAAGCAGGTTCTGTGATGTCTATGGTCGGGATCATGCCTGCCAGTGTGCCTGTGCCTAACCCATACAGTAATCCTAATGCTGTGACCATGACGGATGATGATTATGGAGCGAAATAAGTCGCTGTCGCGTAATGTGGTTTAAAAGTGCGCTAATATGAAATTAGCAACAAATATCGAAAAGTGCTCGTCATTGCGAGGAAGCGCAGCGACGAAGC
>JABEVJ010000102.1 GCA_013043985.1 Legionellales bacterium
GAAGCGTTTCATATTTAGGGTTTTTGACTTGCTCTTTTCCGCCCTATGAAACGATTAAAACTGCACAATATGAATAACTATTGCTGGTTTTAATCGTTTTACCTGACGAAAAATACCTACGTTATAAAATCCGAAAACCCATGTGTGTCGAGTATAGCCGGAATGATTTTTCGTACCTCTTTAACAAAGGTCAAATCGATCTCAGCATAAATAATGCCAGCCTGATCGTTTTCAATTTTGGCTATCACCTCTCCCCAGGGGTTCACAATCACAGAATGTCCATAAGTTTTACGACCATTGCCATGCTCCCCCCCCTGACAGGCACCTATCACATAACAACCATTTTCAATAGCCCGTGCTAAAACCAGTTTATCCCAATGTGGCCCTGTTTTAAGGGTGAAGGCTGCGGGCAGACTAATGATATCCACACCATTTTTGGCATAAAAACAAAAAAGTTCAGGAAACCGGATATCGTAGCAAACTGCCAGGCCAATTTTACCAAATGGCGTATCAACGATAGCGGGCTCCTCACCCTGCTCGACGGTATCTGATTCATTATATATTTCTGTTGCTGAAAGTGTGACATCAAATAAGTGCATTTTGTCATAACGTCCCGTAATATTGCCTTCATTATCAAATACGATCGAGGCCGCACGAAATTTTTTATCCTGATGACACGTTATCGGAATTGTGCCAGCAATAATCCATATGTTGCATGTTTTTGCCAATTTTGCAATACAATCCTGAATTTTCCCACTGCCATAAATTTCCCGATATCCTAATTTGGTACTTTGACTTGCCCCCATGGATGGAAACATTTCAGGTAAAATAGCTAATTGCGCGCCGTTCTCAGCTGCCTCTGCTATTGCTGCACTCACGATTGGTAAGTTTTTATCAACATCGCTTGTTGAGCACATTTGAATGGCGGCTACTTTTGCTTTTTTCATGGCATTTTTCCTTTGTGTACAGTATAATCGAGAATTAAAATTTGACGATACCCTTTCAACTTTAAGCAGAAATTCAGATGAAAAAAGTCATTCTTACTTTTTGCCTGTTATTTAGCAGCCTTGTGTATGGAGCAGAATCCACGATACCATCTGGCCCTAAAACGCAGGTTTTACAAAGAATAGATGTTCCTAATACGACCTATCAAGAAGGAATGGGGACAGTGCGCTATTTGCCTTACCAGATAAAACCCTCTCAATCCCAGTCTGGCCCTGAATTAATTTATGTTATAAGCGGTACCTGGTATTATATAGCAAAAGATAAACCCGAGAAAATTGTTGAACAAGGGCAAAGCTTTCAAATTCCACCCGGAGAAATTCACTCTAGTAAAGCTGGCCCCAAAGGTGCTACCGTTGTTGCTGCTTGGGTATTGGATAAAACAGTTCCATTTGTAAAACCAGAAAAATAACTTGCTACTGGAAATAAGGATCTATGTATGATTAAACACCTCAAAAAATATAGCTTATTATCTATACTAATATTTCCATGCTTAGCATTTGCCGGGGATAATAATAAAATTAACTCTCTCGCTAATCAATTCATGCAAGAAAATAACGTTGAAGGCTTGTCTATTGCAGTCATAAATAATAATCAAATAACGACTTATAACTATGGGTATGCAAATGAATTAACGCATACTAAAACGTCAAATAAAACAATTTACCGTGTCGCTTCATTTTCTAAAACATACGCAGCAACGTTAGAGGCTCTGGCGCAAATAGAGGGAAAAGTGAAATTAGATCATTCCATCACTGACTATCTGCCTGGATTAACTAATGACGCTTTAAAACCCATCACTGTCAAAATGTTAGTTGCACACACTGGCTCATTGCCCTTTGATTTTAATCCAACGCCTGAAAATTATACGGAAGCAATTGCTGATTTAAATAAGTTAAAACCTCAGGCGACTCCAGGGAGTGAATACAGCTATTCTAATGTAAGCATTGGTCTAAATGGGTATATCTTACAAAATGTATATGGCCAAAGTTATGACAACATTTTACAAAATAAAATCGCTAAACCATTAAATCTTCATTCAACTTATTTACATTTACCCCCCTATCTTGAATCCTATGCAGCCTTAGGTCATGACCCTGATAAAATCAGGCCTTATGATAAAAATGTTGATGTCTGGTTTGCAGCCTCATCATTAAAGTCAAATATTAACGATATGGCCAAATTTGTAAGAGCTCAATTCAACGATAATTTTGATGATAAAAATCTTGTTAAAGCTTTTGCGCTGGTACACCAAAATTATTACTGCTTTGCTAACGGTATTTCGTGCGAGCAATTAGGTTGGCAAGCCCATACCATGACGGAACTTAACAATAGTGTTGGCGATACCTATTTTAAATATTTTGATGCAAATGGCAGTAGCATCTTTACTCCACAAAAAATTGTTAATGATAACACCCTTAAAAATAAAGCAATATTCATTGATAAAACGTGCAGTGGTTATGGCATGTCGGGGTACATGTTATATGATCCTGCACACAAAGTCGGGGTAGTCATTCTTTTGAATAAATCATTAGGTGCTGAAAGAGTTCGATTAGGGCGTGATATACTCAGGCTGCAATCGCTGTAGTTTCATGTCTCGAAATCAAAGACTCAACCGCTTTTTCATCAACCACAGGTTTAACTGCTGGTTTCTGCCGTTTTTCAAAAAAAGCATGGCACTCCGCAGTTATATCCTGAGGTAATTTCACTCTTTTTAAATCATCTGCCCTTGAAATTTCCTGATCAAGCTCAGATTGAATCTGACCATCCTCACCTCCATCCTGACTACGATGAGCTTTTTTCAATTTTTTATCAAGCTTACAGTAAGTTGAATCCATCTTTATCATTGAGCCTTTTTCACCAACTTTTGCTTTGTTCCAACCGAAAAAGCCCAAGGCACAACAACAAATAGAGCTAAAACTCGCAATGATCAATACAGCAAACCCCGTTTGTTTAGTAGGCGCTGCATCACTGGCTATCAGCCCATTTCCTGCCCCATTCCCAACTAAAGTCACTACCTTAAAAAAGTCTTTCACATAACCCAAACGACGGTGAAATGAACTTATCCATGGGTTTTTAGCACCTGATTTTGCTACTCCTGATTCCTCTTGGTGTGGGGATGCATCTTCAGACCGTTCTTTCTTAGCAAACAGCTTACTCTTGAGCGTGCGTAATCCCTTTGCACTCGCCTGAACCAATCCTCCAACCGCCATAATAAGTAAGCCAGGAAAACTCGTGATCGCCCCTATCGTAGCCAAAATCGTGCGCTTTGGCGCATGACATACCTTGCGCAGCAGATTCCCAAACGAGATCGTAGCTTGTTTGAAATCCTTTACCGTCAAAATCGTCGCAGCGACCAACGGAAGAACGAGCAAACCCATCGCAATTACTAAAGGTACGACCACTAATCCACGCAAGATTCGTGCACTTAATGCATCTCCTTTTTCTCCTCTGATGACATTAATGACCGTTTCAGCTAATCCTTTTATACATAAAAACAGATCGACTGTTACAATCAATATCAGTGGTAAATGGACAATAAACGCAATAACCGCAATTGTTGCAGCCATCAAAGCCGCTCCAATAATCAATAATGGAAAACCTGCTACCACTGTCATTGCGGTTGTCACCACCGAAACCATCGTCGCAATTGATACAATTGCAGAAAACCCGATAACAAGCGTAGCTAACAATGGCCCAACAATAAACAATGTTGCAAGTACACTCACAATTTTGGCGGTCAATCCCATTTTATTAAATTGAGTTTTTAGTTCATTCAAAGGTGCTTTTGCACCAAATAAAGCATCCATTAAACCTTTTGTCGCCACACGGATGATAAAAGGCTTGAAAAAACGATGATACAATCGATAATTGACAAAGGTGCTGCAAACCCCAATAAAGCCCGCTATTAAAACGGTTGACAGAATAGCCAGTGCAAAAGGTAATAGTAAAAAAGCGGCTGTCGTCAATGCTCCTGCACCCAAACCAAGTAAAATATCGACGAATATCGCCATTAAACCAATACGCGGTTTAAGTATTTTTTTCTCAAAATGCTCTTGCGCGGTTAATCGAGTTTGCTCAGTCATGGTTAAGCGAAAAACCGACGGCTCTCCTTTTGCACTCACTTTTTGCTTCTTGATGCGATAAGGATGATTATATTTTTTAAGAAGATTATTCAAGTGCTTTGTTAAAAGTGGTTTTTTAAATCCGCCACCAGCTTCCATTTGTTCATTCAAAATATCAGCAAGACTCGCAACCAACTCATTAAGAAAATTTTTTATGTTTGCTTCAGCACACTCTGGCGACAGCTCATTAAACTTTTGCGAAAAATATTTTCCCTGTAATTGATTGAGTATATTCAGTGCTAAATCATCCTCAGTATCAGTTTCCATCATTAAAACAAATACCCGATGCAAATCTAAATCGATGGCATCTTTGCCATATGTACGAAAGCTCGTTGATTTAAATTTGCTAATGGCTGCGCTGTCAGGAACGAAGATATTAATAAGATCATCTGCCAGATCCTTGTTATAGGATGCTTGTGTTCTTTTCGTCATATCAGAGAATGTGCGTTTCAAAATCCGATATTGCTCTTGTTTAGCCTGATCAAGCTTGGCTTGATAATTGGCAACCGGATTATTTTCGCTTACTTCCAGATTCGCTATTTTCTCTCCCGTTAACAAAGATTGATTAACCATAAAACTCGCTACTGATTTTGCGCCACTTTTTAAATCATCACCAGATAAGTCAGGATTTAAAAGCACCTGTCGATAGAGCGTTCCTAAGTTATCATAGGCCGCTTGAGTGAAAAGTGAGTCAGAATCATAATCAAGCCTGAAAGCCAACTTACCTTCAATTTCTGTTATAATGTCCGGCGTTTTATTGAGATTATTTATTGCTTTTTGGTAATTTTCATTCAGCTTCTTCGTAAGCTCGCTTTGTTCAGGATGGCCTTTTAATTCTGCATTTAACAAAGTAAAACGGTTTTCAACATCGGTTTTTAATTTTTTTTGTATCGTTGTTAAAACCAACTTATCATTATCAGAGGCGGCATTTTTCATTCGAGCAGCCAATTTACGTAGCGTTAATGTCCGATGCTTCGCAAGAATGTATCTATAACATCTTAATTCTTTTCTTTTATACGCTTCATCTACTAATTTATTTTGAATAATATGATGGATTTCTTGATTAATGGAAGTCAAAAATAAATCCAAACGATTTAAGCTGTCTATTTTTGGATGCAATTTGATGCTGCGGGAAAGAATAGCGTGTTCTTTTGAAATATCACTGTCGTTAGTCATGGTATTTACCTACGGGTATTAGTTTTTAAAGCTACTTGCGGGCATACACACTCATTCAGGGGTTCCTGTTTTAGTGTTGTGTAGCCCTATAAAGCTTTATCACCAAAGCAGGTAATACCCGGGTGAACCAATAATATGATGTAAAATAAAATGAACTAACAATGGTAATAGATAACAAGATAGCGGACGATGAATTGCAAACTGCTGTTTTGCCTGCAGCCTTTAGAGATAAAGGTTGTAATCCATGATGAGTTTGCATAAAAAATTTACATGTCTTGATGAATATAAGTTGCAATAGTAACATAGGATTAAATAGTAATCAATTTTTTTATTCGATGGTGCAGGTAAACATAGTCGCTGTCACGTAATGAGTTCAAAAGATGGATAGCCCTCAATCCGACTGCAAAATGAGTGATTATACTCAACACACATGGGTTTTCGGATTTTATAACGCAGATATTTTTCGTCAGGTAAAACGATTAAAACCAGCAAGTTATTCATATTGTGCAGTTTTA
>JABEVJ010000103.1 GCA_013043985.1 Legionellales bacterium
CGACTCTTTTCACCTTCAAGCGCGACTTTCGTACGGAATGACATCGAGCGCTCAAAAATATTTTAGAAACTCGCGATCTCAATCGCGAAGACTATATACTTGACTCTTAATTACGTAACAGCGACTATACTCTATGGTATGGGTTAGATCTGAGTATGCTGGACACAAAAAATGCAACAGAATATCAATGAAAAAGCAATAGTGAAGACTATTGAACTTATTTTAATTTTTGCTCTAATTTGTTTACCGACGATGGCGCAGGCTGTCACTGCCGATCAAATGTTAGCCAACATTAATGCTCAACTTCCCTATTTATATAAGATAGTCACAGGGTTTGGCTACCTTGCAGGTGTTTTTTTCGTGATAGTAGGCGTACACAAATTAAAAGAATTTGGCAATAGCGCAATGCAATCTGGCAAATTAGCCATGAAAGAACCCTTTGCCTATATTATCGTTGGCGCAATGCTGATATACTTTCCAAGCACATTGGGTGTATTTTTGACGACCGTCTATGGTACGAGTAGCATCACTCCCTATATTGGATACGGAGCGCCGGGTAATACATTTAATGAAATTGGCGCAACAATTGTAGGTATTGTTCAATTTGTTGGACTTGTCTCTTTTGTCCGTGGTTTAATGATGCTTCATAAAGTCGGCGTAGGTGAGTCTCAGCAAGGGGCATCATTTAATAAAGGCCTGACGCATTTGATTGGCGGCATCATTGCCATGAATATTGTTCAGTTTGGTCATATTATCAGCTCTACCTTAGGTGTATCGAGTTAGCGTATTTTTATAAAGTGAAAGAGGAGTAATTATGCAAATGTCATCTAAACGAAAAGTTGCAGCCATGTTTTTAACAGGCATTGTTTTATGTGTTTTTGGTACAAGTTTGGCACTGGCAGCAGGTCAAGCAGCGTCGCTCGGTTCAGTTGCCAAAACAATTCAAGGGAACTTTAGTGACGTTTCAAAATTAATGACGTCTGCAGCTTACATCATAGGTGTCGGCTTTGTGATCGCATCATTGTTTAAATTTAAAGCTCATAAAGATAACCCAACACAAGAGCAAATTGGTAAACCAATCGCTCTGTTATTTATTGGTGCATCCATGATTTTCATTCCCTCTGTGATGAAAACAGGCGGCGCGACTATATTTGGTAGCAGCGCAAGCTCTGCAGGTGTTTCAGGTATCAGCACAATCAGCTAAGAGTAGTTGCTGTCGCGTAATGAGGTCAACAATTGCGCTATTGTTGTAGCCCGTATTAGCGTGCAATGAAATATATTGTCGCTATCACGTAATGTGAAAATGGCAGCAAATTTGGAAAAATCCTCGTCATTGCGAGGAGTTTACGACGAAGCAATCCAGAGTATTCATAAGTGTTAAGTCCTTAACTTTACGCTCTTTCTACTGGATTGCTTCGTCGCTGCGCTTCCTCGCAATGACGAGGATTTTTCCAAATTTGCTGCCCTTTTCACATTACATGACAGCGACTAAGCTCACCCCAGTAAATAGCGTATTTTAGCAAACGGTACTCATTAGTGAGAGAGGTTTTATGCTACCACTTGAGCTCTCCTTCAGTCTCAATAATTACAGCCAGTTTCTTTCGAGAAAAGGCAGTAAGGCGTTTCAGGCACTTGCCAAAAAAGTGTGGGTACGAGATAAATACACCTGCCAATTTTGTGGCTTCCAAGCCAATAAATTTCAAGAAATCATCAATCTGAATCAAAACTACCGAGACAACAAAATCAGCAATTTGATCACTTCCTGCTGCTTTTGCGCTCAAAGCACGTTTATCGAATCAGTTGGCGATCAAGGTTATGGAGGCGGAACCTTAATCTATTTACCTGAGGTTTCACAAGGCGAATTGAATGCGATGTGTCATGTTTTTTTCTTTACTATTGCCAGCAACTCTCTACATAAAGATTCTGCACAAGGTATTTTACAGACTATTCGATTGCGTTCTGGTGTTGTTGACAAACTCCTGGGAGAAGGAATGAGTGATCCTGCGGCACTTGGTCAGTTACTGCTTGATTATACCAGTGCTCGTCCTAACCCTGAGATTAAAGCAATGTTGTCAAAACTTCGCCTGTTACCCTCACGCGGTAGATTTGCCAAACAAATTGAATATTGGGTAAAACAAGCTGGAGAAAAGAATCAATGAGCCTAATGGATTCGGTTGTCGACTCTGTTGACACTCTCATTGCCTGGTTAAGTACTGGTTTAAAACAAACGGTGAGCAGCTATTGTGATATCGAAACGGCTGAAACAGCTACTACACTGGTGGCTAAAGACGGATCATTTCTCTCTGTCCTACATATTCAGGGCTCAACCGGATTAGTAGGAAATACCGAGTTTGAAAAATTGCACGGTGGAATTGCTGACAGCTTACAAGCAACACTTTCTCGCCCTGGCCATAGTTTACAAGTCCTGTTCAGCTATGACAAAGATGCTGTCAAACAAGAAATTCGTGATAATTATGCCCCTGCTATGAAAACAGCTAAAGAACTTGAATTAAACCTTGACGACTTATTTGAAGAGCGAGTCGATTATATTGCACAATATTGCTCTCAAGAAAGCGTTTATTTTGTGTTATGGACCAGGCCAAGCGGCTTACACAAAGACCAGTATAACCGCAGCATGAAAGATAAAATCAAAAGCATGAAAACGAACAATATTCCTCCCTTCACCAACTCCCAAAATCTCATTGCGGGTGTTCAGGAATTGCGCAATGCTCACGATGCTTATGTCCGATCTACCCTCAATGATCTCAATCAACTCGGTCTTTACACCCAACTACTTGAGGTTCACAAAGCGGTGCATGTCATGCGCCAAACAGCTGATCCCGAATTTACAGATCGCTCATGGCGCCCCATTTTGCCTGGAGATAAAATTCCCCTTCGTTCAGGACTGAAATTTGCTGATGATATCTCCAATATTCTCTATCCCCCTTTAGCGCCGCAAATATTGCCACGTGATGCTGAACGACTTGATTTTAGAACAGTGAGAATCGGCGATAGAATCTACAGTACGGTATTTGTTGATTTATTTCCTAACGATGTCAAACCTTTTATGCACCTATTTAATCGGGTAAGTGCAACACATATTCCGTGGAGAATCTCTTATCTGATTGAAAGCAATGGTTTAGAGTCAGTTGCGATGCGCTCAGTTTTGGCTGCCATTTTAAGTTTCACTTCAGCAAACAACCGTTTATTGCACGATGCTCTCAAACATCTGAAAGAAACCCAAATTAATGCACTCGATGCTGTCGTCCGCCTCAAAGTTGCTGCGACAACCTGGGCTCCAGATGGTGATCTCAAGCTCTTACGAATCCGCACCTCTCAATTGGCCAAAGCAATTCAGGGTTGGGGAAATACAGAAGTCTCTGAAGTCTCTGGCGATCCTTTCGGAGGAGTAGTTTCAACGATGCTGGGAGTGAGTGCCTCAAGTGAAGCACAACCCGCTATTGCTCCTTTACGAGATGTCGTTTATATGATGCCAATCACACGTCCTGCATCTCCCTGGAATGCAGGAGCCATGCTGTTCCGTTCACCAGATGGAAAGCCCTGGCCATTCCAACCTGGCTCAACCATGCAAACAACATGGATTGATATTATTTATGCGCGTCCGGGTTCAGGTAAGTCGGTTTTGTCAAATACACTGAACTTAGGTTTATGTCTGCTGGGTGGTATCAAACGCTTGCCCCGCATTGCTATTATTGATATTGGCCCTTCCAGCAGCGGTTTAATTTCTCTTCTGAAAGAAGCGCTTCCGCCGAATAAACGTCATTTAGCAGCTTATCACCGCTTGCGCATGACACCCGACTTTTCAATCAATCCTTGTGATACTCAACTTGGCGCACGTTATCCAACACCACAAGAGCGAAGTTTTCTCGTCAATTTTATTACCTTACTGGCCACCCCGATTGGCGCAGAACGTTCATATGATGCAATTCCTGATCTCGTCGGCATGGTGGTCAACGAAATGTATCAAGCATTAACCGATGAAGGCAAACCTTATACCTATACTAGTGGATTAGAACCCGTTGTTGATGGTCTAATTGAGGAAATCGGCTTTATCCGTGATCAACACACAACATGGTGGGAAGTTACTGATGCTGTCTTTTTAGCTGGTTTTACACATGAAGCGATGTTAGCTCAACGCTATGCGATGCCCTTAATTTCTGATGCGGCATCAATCTGTCGCAATAAAGCAGTTGAAGATCTCTATGGCAGCATTACGGCTCCCACGGGCGAGCGATTAATTGATGCTTTTTCAAGGATGATTTCAAGTGCCGTTCGTGAGTATCCCATTTTATCTCGAGTAAGTATGTTTGATCTGGGTGATGCTCGCGTGGTTTCGCTTGACTTAGATGAGGTTGCTAAAACAGGCGGAGAAGCTGCAGATAGACAAACTGCAGTCATGTATATGCTTGCTCGTTATATCTTGGCGCGTGATTATTACTTGACGGAAGAGAATGTAGGCGATATGCCTGAAAAATATCAAGCTTATCATCGTGAGCGTGTCACTGAATTGCGAGAAGACCCTAAACGGATCGTATTTGATGAATTTCACCGCACATCGAAAGCAAAAGCAGTGAGAGATCAAGTCATCGTTGATATGCGAGAAGGTCGTAAATGGAAAGTCCAGGTTGCTCTGATTTCACAGTCTTTGGAAGATTTTGATGAAGTAATGATAGAATTTGCAACTGCGGTTTATATTATGGATGCGGGGCCTCAACAAGCTGTCAAAAAAACCACTGCCGTGTTTGGTTTATCAGATACCGCTCAAGTTGCCTTATCCACGCGGGTGCATGGCCCTCGCGAGGGAGGAGCAACCTTTTTAGCACAATTTGCTACCAAGGCAGGGATTAACACGCAGTTATTGACTTCTACAATTGGCCCCATGGAGCTGTGGGCCTTCAGCACAACTGCAGAGGATGCCAAATTACGTAATATTCTCTATAAACGAATAGGCCCTGTTGATGCACGACGCTTACTTGGTCGATTATTTCCTTCTGGTTCAGCAACACGACTGATTGAAGATCGTCTCAATACTGCAAAACAAATGGATAGTTTTATTGGTGAGGTTGATACCTTAAGTATTGTCGATCAATTAGCGCAAGAAATTCTCGCTGCTTATAGTAAAAATCCTGAATTACGCACTCTACCGAAATAACTCTGAAAATAAAGCGTATCTCTAAAGTATTTAATGTAACGAAAAGAAGGACAATCGAGCCCAAATATGACGAAATTTGAGGAGAATAGCAAGCTCTATTTGACCAAAATTTTGTCTTATTTTGGCCGATTATCCTAAAAACTGCAGTTGAATCGTAGCGAGAAGCATTACTGCGTCGAATTTCAACTGCCACTTTTAGGATTATACTTCTTTTGCAGCCAAGAGCCAATTGTCAACAGACCCTAGTTAACGCATTGATGAATCACTATTTTAAGTTCGTACAAACTCGGCCAAAAGCTTGTAATTAAATTTATCTGCACATTTCAGGGCATCAATATATTGTTTGCGTACTCTAGCTGCAGCTCTATGCTGAGCTTTTCCCCAGCTAAAACGCGAATGACCCGTTTGTACAAGTAATATATCAGTCATTAAACGCGCATGACGACCATTTCCATTGGGAAACGGGTGGATTGATACTAGCCGATGATGAAAACGGTACGCAATTTCATCAATTGGGTAAGAATGATGTTCAAGTTGATATTTGATATCATCTAACAAAATTTTTAAATCTATGGAAATATGAAAAACCAAAGTCTTTCCAAGGTTTTTCTCGGTTTTACGGAACTTTCCTGCCCAGTGCCACGTCTTATCAAACATTTTTTTGTGAAGCTGGCAAATAAAGGATATGGATAAAAAATCTGGATGTTTTTTACCTGAAAAAGCCCAGTTTTCTGCATTGAGTATATTATTATACTCCCATTCATCTAACTCACTTTGAATGGTAATATGCAGAGGTTTTAAACCTTCTGCCTCATCTGGGTCGATAGGCGTGGCGCCTGGCGGATAATTAAACTCCATTATATCCTTCTCTTAGATTCATTTTCTTAATAAAGAATTTTCAAGGCTTTTAGCTATTTTACTAGGGTGTTGTTTTTTCTTGGCGTTAAATAACACAACAGAACCTTGCACCGACTCATTGTTAACCCATAAACTCTTATTAAAATTTTCTGTTAGCTGTTTAGTCAATGCATGTTTTTGTTCAGTTAATGCTTCTTTGCTAAGAGCTTGCGCCTCTAAGGACATCAGATGAGCAACCGTGTTTATCTTTTCCTCAGCAATTTGTTCTGCTCTTCTTTTAATAATATTACCTAAAGTTAAGGAATTTTTAGGTACAAGTGCGTAAACCAATTCGCAATTAAGTGCTTCAGCTACCTTTCTCAGTGCGCCTAATGTGACTGCATCCTCAATTTCAGCCTTTTCAAGCTGAGATATGCGACCACCTTTCACTCCAACTTTACTAGCAAGTTGTTCTGCAGTCATAGATAAGGCCACCCTTATAGTTTTTACCCACCCAGCTCTTGGCCGTTTATACTTAGCATTTACCGCTTGCCACTCCTTGAACTGCTTATCAAGCTGTTTTATTGCAAGCCATTGATTTTGCATGGTTTTTCTCTTTTTAAAAATATACCTCTATGTAAGAGTATAGCATAAACTTTATAAATATATAGAAATAATTTAATTATATACTATATATTTATAAGTTTAAGACGTAAAAAATTCTATATATTTATTACACAAGGCGATACTCATAGCATTCCCTATTTCGGGATTTATAGGTTGAAATAAAGCCAATATTATCCTAAAAACGGCAGTTGGAATCTCAATCACGATGAGTATAAAGCCAATATCTCACCTACGGCAAGTCGTTGTTGTGTTTTTTGGCTAATCAAACGCGCGACATTGAAATGTGTTTGCTCGCTTTTATGATAAAGCTTTCTCATTGCTTCAGTATCGTGATTGGACAATAATACCGGGATATTTTTTTCAGCCAGTTTTTCGGCTGTTTCAGCTAATCGCTGCTGATCCAAAAATGTAAAGGCATCTCCGCTGTAACGCGTAAAATGGGCTGAATCGCTTAAGGGTGCATAAGGTGGATCGCAATAAACAATGTCTCCCTCGCAAGCATTATTCATAATAGGAAGATAGTCACTGCAGATAAACTCAGCTGATTGTGCTTTATGGTAAAAAGCCTGCATCTCTTTTGCAGGAAAATAAGGCTTACGATAAAGTCCGAATGGTACATTAAATTCATGTTTACTGTTATAACGACATAAACCATTATAACCATGTCGATTCAAGTATAAAAATAAAGCTGCTTTTTCCGCTGTATTTCGCTTTATTTCGTTAAATCGGACACGCTGCTCATAGAAAACTTCAGCCTGATTATTAGCAGGTTTAAAATACCGTTCTGCCTGATCAATAAAATTATCACCTTTTTTTTGCAAAATCCGGTATAAATTGACGAGATCACTATTACAGTCCGATAAAAGATAGTGTTTATAGTGAGTATTTAAAAAAACCGCCCCGGCCCCGACAAATGGCTCAATCAAACGGTTTCCTGCAGGCAATAAGGCCTTAATTTTGGGAAGCAAACGAAATTTGCCCCCTGCCCATTTTAAAAAGGGGCGTATGGGCGGTTTTTCTTCAGGAGACATAGGGAGTTAACCATTGCTAAGTTGTGAATATAAACGAGTTGATGGTAGCATATGTATTGATTTGTTACCATCTGTGATTGAAGGAAAAGAATATCACACTTTGCATGTAAGTGTGGGAATACAGCTAAAACCAAGAAAATGACTTTTTGATGAAGACGATGGCAGGGTAAAATCAAAGACACTCACGCCCCAACGTTGAATTCCTTCATAGGTACGCCCATCACTTGCGCCAAACATTAAGGACTTGCCTGCAAGATTTTTTCCGAGGTAAAGCATCACATGAGTCACCAGAGCAGGCGGGTTTTTTTCATAAGTACCCGACCAAAATAACAAACCCCCTGGTTTTATTGCATCAAATTCCTAAAGTACTCTCTACGCCGCAGGAGCTGCTCGAGGGGCAGGAGCATGTGGTGCAGCCTGCTGCGCAGGATAGGCGGAACCGCCAACAATATTCAGCACCATATCATTAACTGAACCTACAATCTTACGTGAAAATGCGGTTGGATCTATTAAGAAAGACCAGTTGTTTTGCTGCGAGCGAGCAATCATCGCATTGGAAGCTTGCTGATAAGCCTGACCTAAAACAAATGCGGAGTTCTTTAGTTGCTTGATGATGTCATTAACCGTGCCATACTGCGGGTTTTCCTGGCTAAACTTCTCAAGTAAGTCATGACTGATTAACAATCCATGCGGTGTGGTTATTAAGAGTTGAGACAATCCGGCTGCACCTCTTATACGGCCATATTTATGTCCATACATGCGCAGCCAATTAAGGAAAAATTCACCAATTTCATCGCTGGTACCAATTACGTCTTCTGTCCTGATCTCTCGACCAGAAATAAACTTGCCGCTTCTTTTTTCAGCGGGCTGAGCTTGATTCATTGGAGGCTGTTCTTTATTGCTGATATTATCAAAAGCCCTCACATTTTCAATCTTATGCTCAGGTTTTTTATCCGTTTTATTTTGATCAATTTCATATTGCTCAATCAAATCACCAATCAGTAAACCCGCATCCTCATTAGGTTGTTGTTCAAGCTCAGCTTGAGTGGGTAAAACAAACTTAGCAAATAAACCGCTGTGTTTTTCATCATCTAATAAGATCGCTAACCACGCACTAAAAATTTCAGCATCTGTTGCCAACCAGCTCACCCCCGCTCGAGGCAGGATATCTAATGCCAAAACAAGCGAACTCCGTGCCGCAAGTTCATCGCGGCGAGTCATTTCGAAACTGTATCGATAAAATTGACCTTGGCCACTCATCTTTCCTTTAACTGGATTCCAGCGTTCCTGCGGTATACCCGTCAGCTCACATAACATCACCCAATAAGTAGCGATAATTTGCCCTATGCCATACATTAACCCTGCGGTAAAAAGGCCATAACTCCAAAGTGCTTGACGAACGGGAACTTGATCAGGGGTGGGAAATCGGATGGGATGCTCTTTACGATAACGAGCCAGTGTTTGAAGGCCACGTTTAATACCAAGTTCGAGCAATCCACCGTGATAATTGAAGTTGTTTACTTGTGTCGCGGGCAAACCCTGTACAAATTCTGCGTAATCATTAACCGCTTTTAAATATAGGCTTTCAAAAATTTCATCCGGTACAAAAGCTAAAACCTGCAGCTGCTCAAGCATTTCAGCCAACTTTTTACCTTTAAGTAATCCTTTGGCATTTAATACTGGGTAGTGAGGGGGTAATTTCGACATAATAGTTGCGACTTTTTCGGCTGTCGCTGGTGCTTGTGTGTGCGTTGTAAACATGATCATCCTTATTTGCTTACGAAAATCATCTTCAGAATTATATCATATATACCAGAAGCGTTTCATATTTCGGGTATTTATAATCGTTGTCGCGTAATTAAAATTTAAGCACTGAGCTTAAAAAAATCGCCATTGTGAGTCTCCCGTTACCTCGACTCCGGGGTAATGGAATACTCACAATGACGACAAGGTTTTTCCGTAACTGCTCGCAATTTGAAGCGCGATGGGTAGAAAAAACTAGTCAAACTTTTGTAAATTCAAGTGAGTAACTACTTTTTTTATAGCCGCAATATAGTGACTGCCAAGTTGGGAATACGCTGTTAAGCCATTCACTAATTCAATACTATCGATTGACTTATTCTGCTTTCTCTCAAGATAACGAATCTCGCGCATAACCCGGTAAGCTTTATTACTATTCAAATTATGAATATAAGTACTAATTGCTTCACTAATATCGGTAAATTTGGCCATTTCATAGTAATTACCGCGATAATGATGGCCGCCAGTTATTCCACACCCACGTGAGAAACATTCCTGACCAAAATAATTGTGCCCAAAACGTGCAACAGGTGAACTACCCCACCCGGATTCCTGAATCGCCTGAGCTAATACAAGTGAAACGGGTACAATATCAACTCGCTTATCCAGCTCTTGCCAGGTAGCAGAATCACTTAACTTGGGTGCAGCCACTTTATATTCATCAGCCAGATTATTTATCCACATTGAGTCACTTGCGCTAAGTGATTGCGTACGTTTATATTCTGACTGAAGCGATAAAAGTTTTTTCCGATCATTTAAAATTTGTTGATTCGTCTGATCCGCATTATCGAGGACCGATTGTACAAAGGTAGCATGTTTACCCGAAAACTGTTTGGTTGCAATAGGCTTCGTTGATGATTGAACACTCTCTGAAGTCTTTGCAAGATCATTGATCTCATTGGTTGGGAGGTAACTCACTTTACTTAGTACGGCATAACTAAATAGATTTGTTGCCGAATCATCAATCACACTCGTGGCGGAATCACTCGCTGGGCTCGATGCCTTTGCAGCGACACAAAATAATAAAGCAATAGCGACATAAATGCCTCTGGTTTTTTTCAGCATATCTTCACCTTTCATTTATTAGACTAAGGTTAGATTCTGTTGCTTAAGTATTTGGTATCAAGAAAGCACATATACTGTATAGTGCGCTTGCAGCGAATCCATCGCTCAAATACTTAAGGAAGAGAACCTTTAACAGACAAGCATTGTATCAAATTATGTCCTAAATGTAAAACAAAACAACCAACTTTGTATAAAACACGCGCTAAGCATATGAGTTAATTGAGTTTATGAGGTAAGGTTTTCGGGATAAATATCACTTTCTTAAACTTATTAAACAAACCCGATCGGGTTTATTTATGTTTTTTTCTTTAAAATTTGTTCAAATCACCCCGAGCGGGTTTATTCATTGCGTTTTCCCGCTTTTATGATAAAATCATCCCAAGAGGGTTGATTTATGAAAAAAATTGATGACACCAAACAACTAGGCTTGCTTATTCGCAGCACCCGAAAAAGGCAGAACCTCACGCAAGAGCAACTCGCCGCAGCGGCAGGAGTTGGCGTAAGGTTTGTTCGCGAGCTAGAGCAGGGAAAAGAATCATGCCATCTCGGTAAAGCTATGATTGTGGTTTCCATGCTTGGCTTGCAACTAAGCATTCTGGAGGAGGATACACTGTGAGTCGCATACTTGATGTTTACCTCCACGAAATTTACGCGGGTCAACTCATTCAGAATATTTCAGGAAATTTATCTTTTCGCTATGATCCTGCTTATATAGCAAACAATTTGCCTGCCTTGTCACTTTCGCTTCCACTTCGTTCTGAAATTTACGAAGCTCATCAAGTTAAAACTTTTTTTTCTGGCTTTTTGCCTGATGAAATTGCACGGCACCACCTTGCAAAGTATTTAGGCATTTCTGAGAAAAATGCATTTGCATTACTTGAGGTTGTAGGTGGCGAATGCGCAGGTGCATTAGCTCTTTATCCAAAAGGTCAAGTCCCTCCCAAAGCAAAAAATGATGATGTTGAAATTTTGGATAATAAGAGGTTAAAAGAAATTCTTGGTTTGTTGAAACGGCGCCCGCTATTTGTGGGTGAAGAAGGCTTGCGTCTTTCTCTCGCAGGTGCACAAGCCAAAATTGCTGTTGGTGTATATCAAGGCAACATTGCGCTTATACGAGGCGCAAGCCCTACGACACATATTCTCAAACCCATCATTTCTGATATTAAAGACAGCGTACATAATGAACTGTTTTGTATGCGCCTCGCTGGATTAGTTGGAATTGATGTTCCTCATACTGAAATACGCATATTGGATGATATTCCCTATTTTCTTGTTGAACGCTATGATCGTATTCAAGAGCACGATAACCACACTCGGCGGTTACATCAGGAAGACTTTTGTCAGGCTCTCGGTTTAATGCCCAATATAAAATACGAACGAGAAGGCGGCCCCAATATAGCACAATGTGTGTTTATTTTACGACAATACTCAAAGGAACCTGCCATCGATCAGCTTAATTTTTTGAAAAGGATAATATTTAATTATTTAATTGGCAATACTGATGCACATGGAAAAAATTTTTCTCTACTTTATAAAGGGAAAAAGCCTCAACTTGCTCCGGCTTATGATTTGTTAAGTACAGCAATTTATCCTGATTTTTCATCCAAAATGGCCATGAAAATTGGTGGAAAATATGAGCCAGAAGAGGTGTTGATGAGACATTGGCACAAACTAGTACCAGATGTCAAAATTGCCAGGCAAAACCTGGAAAAAGAATTACTGACTCTGTCAAAAGAAACTGTTGAGAAAGCAGGCTTTCTAAAAGAAAATTTAAATCAGGCTGGTATTTTTTCTGTTGTCTTTGATGAAATAATCACGATAATTAAAAAACGGACTGAACGTATTATGAGACAGATCCGCCTGCAAATATGAGCATTTGTTAAAATCATATCATAATCCTAAAAACGGCAGTTGGAATCTACTACGAGCCATTACTGTGTTGAATTTCGCTACGATTCAACTGCCGTTTTTAGGATAATGAAAAAAGAGTAAAATAATCACTCATTTTGCAGGCGAATTGAGGGCTACACATCTTTCCCGAAACGTCTCATATTTCGGCTATTGCCCCTCTCACTTCCCTTGATTTTGCGCCGCCAAACTACCAGGAGGCAACAATGATACCGTGCTGCCGCCCTGATTTGGTGTACTTGGGATCACGTAATAAGGGTCATTTGGAATCGGTGCCACACCGTTTGGAATCTGTAAAGAAGGTACACTCTTCTCCTGCAGATACAAAGCATCTCTATCGGGAAACAAACCTGCCTTCTGGGCATAAGATGAATGCGTCACACTTGAACAAGCCGAAAGCCCGCAAAGCAACGCTCCAACAAGGAGACTATTTTTCATTCGTTTCATTTTTTTCATTCTATTCCTGCTTGCTTCATCGCTGCCAAAACATCAGCACAATACTGCTCGGATAAAGACGTCAACGGCAAGCGAATACCACTTGAAATCAACCCCATTTTCATCATTGCCCATTTTACTGGGATTGGATTAGATTCGATAAATAATTTTTCATGTAAAGCGGCTAATTTTGCATCAATCGACTCGGCCAAAACCTGATCCCCCGCCAGCGCAGCGTGGATCATTTCATGCATTAATCGTGGCGCCACATTCGCCGTCACTGAAATCGCGCCTTTACCTCCCGCCAATACCATTTCCCTATTAATAGCATCGACCCCACTATATACGTCTAATTTATCACCACATAAAGCGAGAACTTTTTTAGCCCGATCCAATTGACCCGTTGATTCTTTAAGACCAATGATATTCGGAAATTCAGCAAGCCGTGCAACCGTTTCCGGCAAAATATCACACGCCGTTCGTCCTGGATTGTTATAAATGATCTGTGGAATAGCTACCGCTTCTGAAATCGCTTTATAATGTTGAAACAATCCCTCTTGCGTTGGTTTAATGTATCCTGGCGTTAGCAACAAACAGGCATCTGCACCCATTTCCATCGCCGCTTTAGTCAAGGTAATCGCATTATTGGTCGCTGTTGCTCCTGTTCCTGCAATGACAGGAACCCGCCCTGCTACTTCACGCACAACGTATTGAACAAGGTGTTTGTGTTCTTCGTGATTTAACGTCTCCCCTTCCCCTGTCGTTCCAACCAAAACAAAACCGTCTGTGCCCTGTTGCAAATGAAAATCAACCAGATTGATCACCTTATCATAATCAACATCACCGACTTCATCCATCGGGGTCACCAAAGCGACCATACAGCCTTTGAACATATTTGCTCTCCCTCTAATTTGTTATATACTCCCCGCGGTAGAGATTTCGCGGATTTGTATACCTCATGTTACACTAATCTGAAGCGTTACTCAAAGTGGAACACATGGAAATATCATCAATGAACCAACACCTTGCCCTAACTGTTTTAACAGAAAATCAGCCAGACACCCTCTCTTTATTGACACAATTCCTTGGAACTCACCAAGCGGTTATTGAATCATGCAAGCTCTTAATATTAGGCAGTGAGTTTGCCATGTTGATTTTAATAAAAGCGCCCTGGAACGAAATTGCCAAACTGGAAACACAATTACCCATCTTTGCAAATCAACACAATTTTTTAGTTCAATTCAAGCGCACCGAACCACCAGAGATTGAACTACTGCAGTGGATATCCTATTCAGCCGAATTTATTGCACGTGAGCCAAGTAATCTCCTGGAAAACGTCTCTCAGTTTTTTTTCGACGCGGGAGCACAAATTTATGAAATTAGCGATAATCACTACCAAGCCAATTTCGCCGGAATGCCTATGTACTCACTTGCTCTGCGGGTCTTAATCCCTGCCGATACACTCTTATCAGATCTGCGGGAGCGTTTAGTCACGCTCGCTGATTTTTTGAATATCGATGCTTATTTTGAACCTGAACGAAACTAAGGAGATGTCAATGGCTGCAAAGCGCCGACAAGGTAAACGATTATTTGTCATTGATACGAATGTGCTCATGCACG
Organism: Legionellales bacterium; assembly: GCA_013043985.1. Taxonomy (GTDB): domain Bacteria; phylum Pseudomonadota; class Gammaproteobacteria; order UBA1113; family UBA1113; genus JABEVJ01. The sequence continues at coordinate 14,497 of JABEVJ010000103.1, forward strand.
ATCCTACCGCTATTTATCGATTTGAAGAGCATGATATTTATATTCCAATGATTGTTTTAGAAGAGTTGGATGAAAACAAAAAAGGACTCTCTGAGGTTGCTCGCAATGTTCGTCAAGTCAGCCGTTATTTTGATCAAATTGTTGAGCACAAAAAAAGTGAAGAAATAAAAAATGGCTTAAGCCTTGATCAAGCACTTAAAACAGAGCATACCCACGCTCGCTCGCATGGCCGCATCTTTTTTCAAACAGATGAGTTAACCGCCACCTTACCGCGTAGCCTCCCTGGAAATAAACCTGATAACCGTATATTAGAAACTGCCATTGGCTTACAAACTAAGCGACCCGAACTGTGCATCATCTTGGTTTCCAAAGATATCAACTTACGTATCAAAGCCACACTCCTTGGTATAAAGGCTGAAGATTACTTTAATGATAAAGTCATTGATGATATTGAATTATTAAATAAAGGCATGTTGATCCTTGAAGATGACTTTTGGGATACACACGGCAAAAATCTGGAATCCTGGAAAGAAAAAGAAAAAACGTTTTATCGTTTGAGTGGAAAGGATGTCAATCAATGGTATCCCAATATGTTTCTGACAACAAACAATGAAACGGGATTTGCTGGCATTGTACGAGAGGTCAAAGAAGACAATGCATTGATTCAACTGGTTACAGATTATCACCATCAAAGTAACTCAGTCTGGGGTATCACCGCCCGTAACCGCGAACAAAACTTCGCATTAAACCTTCTGCTGGATTCAAATATTGATTTTGTCACTCTTCAAGGCATTGCCGGAACGGGAAAAACCTTACTGGCTTTAGCGGCAGGCTTAAATCAAGTCATTGAAAAAAAGAAGTATCGTGAAATTATTGTCACCCGAGTGACCGTTCCACTGGGTGAGGATATTGGTTTTCTACCAGGTACAGAAGAAGAAAAAATGACTCCTTGGATGGGTTCATTGATGGATAATCTGGAGGTTTTGCATTGTCATGAAGATACGGAAGACTGGGAACAAAGTGCTACTACCGACCTGCTGCGCAATCGCATCAAAATTCGTTCAATGAACTTTATGAGAGGCCGCACCTTTTTAAATAAATATATTATTATTGATGAAGCGCAAAATCTTTCATCGAAGCAAATTAAAACATTAATTACCCGGGCTGGTCCTGGAACAAAAATAGTCTGTCTTGGCGATATCAAACAAATTGATACCCCCTATTTAACTGAAACCAACTCGGGTTTTACTTATGCTGTTGATAGGTTTCATGCCTGGGAACACAGTGGTCATATCACACTTGTTAGGGGTGAAAGATCACGCTTGGCAGATTATGCGGCAGAACATTTGTAATGATTGGGTTTTAAATGAGCAATCACAACACTTTTTCAAAGCATTGTTATTTAGTCGCTGTCGCGTAATGTGAAATTGGCAACAAATAATGAAAAACGCTCGTCATTGCGAGGAAGCGCAGCGACGAAGCAATCCAGTAGAAAGAGCGTAAAATCAAGGACTTGACACTTATGAATATTCTGGATTGCTTCGTCGTAAACTCCTCGCAATGACGAGCATTTTTCGTTATTTGTTGCCAATTTCACATTATGCGACAGCGATTATATAACCAGCAGAACTGGAGGCAGAATTTCATCTGGACGTTTAAAAGCGTGCTTTTCAGGTATGAACTGACCTTTATCAACAATTCGATACAAAATATCTCTATTGTAATAGTGTTCAAACACGGCTTTTACCATTTTCTTAGAAGGTCGGTAATCTTTCAGCACTTTATGACCATCAGGCTCTAATTTTACCATATGAGCATCGTAGTTCATTAAACACTCCACTGGTTTATATAGCAGAAACAAAGGGTCAAGCCAATAATTCTGTGTCACAGTATTTGGGTTTTGAGAAATCAATCTCAACTCATACCAGTCAGAATAGTGAGTAGAGCCATCTATCGATAACTGGAACTGAAGAAGATCAACTTGCAATCGAATTGGGGCCTGGAACAAGCCAATATGAGGTTGATATGCTAATTTTTCAACATAATCAGGAAGTAAGTATGATTGCCAGAAATAACGCTTTCCTTTATCAGTATGATTAAAGCTACGATATTCTGTTTTATTATTAAATGATTTATTTATTGACATAAAGTCCTGGGATGAATAACTTCTTATCATGTTTGATTTTTTATTATTATAACTAAAACCATCAAATTCAGTATTTTGTTGATCATTTTTGGTATTACCAGGAATGATGATTTGCTCATTAGAATGAATTTCCTGTATGGTTTTCTTTTTTTCACTTGTCTTTTCAGATTTAAAAAATTGGTTGATACACGACAAAGAATCTGATTTGGTTAAACGGTTTGAGTGCAAGTTTGTATTTTTCTCTTCTTTTATAATGCTTATCTTAGCAGTAAGCTGATTTCGGTTATTCTTCGTTCCTTTATTATTAAGCATTTGATTATCTGGATTTTTCATAACAAGTTGTTTTTGCGAGATGGTCTTAGTAAACATAGTTTTGCGTAAATCTGATTGTTTTTGGCTTTTATTTTCTAAATTTAAAGTTGACTGTGACTTTTTTAAGATATGATTTTCTGCTTTTCGCTCATTATTCAATTTTTCTGTTGTTGCATTCAATAATGAGTTGGTGTCAGTCAAAAATTGATCGCCACTTTCTTTAGGCAAATTCGCCAACTTATCAAGCTGTTTTTTAATTGGCGTAATTACCCGATTCATTAATTTTTCTTTAATTGATACAGTTTGATGAATTTGCTTATTCTCTACTTCTTTATTAGTGGTTGTCAGTATTTCATTGTCACTAATATTTGTGGTTTCAACATCAATAACAGGTTGAGGAGCCTCCATTTTTTTTTGTTCAGTTTTTTTACTGCTGGCGTTTTTTTTGTCTGCAGTACGAGAATGATGTTTCTTTGTTTTTTTTGATTTTGGGACCGGCGTTTTTTTGGTTTTGCTTTGCTTACTATCCGACAATATTAAGTTATTAGATAAAGCAGCCGTTACTTCCTTCACTTTAACTTCATTTTTATTCTTTTGATCAATTATTATTTTTTCTTTATTCTCTTTTGTTATTTTTGTTTCATTTTTAGTATTGGTTGATTTTTTCACTTCCAATTTCAAATTATTATTATTTCCTTTGTTTTTTAACACGGTTTTTTTATTTTTTTCAAACTCACTCATTATATCATTAACTGGCTTGTCTTTTGGAATGGGTAAATCAGCAACAAACTTAAACTCACACTCATAAACATCTCTTGAAACAATAGAAAAATTATCGTCAAAATCAATTAATGAACGAAGCAATCTTATTGCTGAATCATTATAGGTTTCATTATAAAAAAAGAATAATTTTCCATTTTTATTTAAATTTTTCTTCATGGAATTTGTCATTATTGGCTTTTCATTAAATAGAGCGTAAA
>JABEVJ010000104.1 GCA_013043985.1 Legionellales bacterium
AGCTGAGTCTGAACATTATTGAAATCCGCCTCATTGGAGTGATTTAAGGGGTGATTATAAATGCTATCAGCATCGCTGCAACTAACAGCAAGCAACCAAAATAAGCCGATCAAGATGGCCATTCTTTGTTTAATCAACATGATAAATATTCTTTAATTTTATTCATTAAGGGCTCAGGTGTCACAAAGTTAAGCGCATAGGTTGTACTATCAACGGCGACTTGGACAGTGTGACCTTTTGTTAGTTTTTGGCCAGTTTGTTTATCCTCAATCAGATAAATCATTTTCAGGCGATTTTCATACTCAATCAATTCAGCTGTTACAATCACATCTTGACCAAATCGAGTTGGGCGAATAAATCGAACTTGCAGATCGACTATCGGCCAACGATATTGAGTCTCAGCCATGGCATGGTAGTTAAATCCAATCTTGTCCAGAAGTGCACAACGGGCAACTTCAAAGTATTTAACATAATGTCCGTGCCAGGTTATTTCCATTGAATCAACATCGAAATAAGGAATAGTAATGGCAACGCTCTCTCTTAATTTATTTTTCATATAAACTCCATTTTTTTGCTCGAATCATCGCAATAAAATTGCGTAAAGTCTGATCCAAAGCTCTATCTTCTCGCACAAACTCAAAATCAGATCCAATGGAGGTAAACATATCTTTAACAGCAGGTGTTAAATTACTTTCAATCAACTCCTTCTGTTCTATTCTCAGTGTCATTGCTTGCGTGACTGCCAGTAAATGCGCTGCAAAAACCTGCTCTGTTAACTCCAATACCCGTAAACAATCCCGTGCAGCGATGGTTCCCATACTGACTTTATCCTGATTATGACACTCTGTCGATCGGGAAAAAACACTTGCTGGCATTGTCAACTTCAACGCTTCGGCTGTCCATGCTGATACGGCAATGTGTACTGCTTTAAAACCATGATTAATACTCGTGCGTCCAATCGCTGCGCCAGAAAGATTAGCTGGCAACCCATGATTAAATTTAGTATCCAATAATAATGCCATTTGTCTATCAATTAAATCAGCGAGATTGGCAACTTGGGTTTTCATCATATCCATAATCATGGCGATGTGCCCCCCATAAAAATGACCTCCATGTAAAATCCGCTCTTCATCGGCATCGATTATTGGATTATCATTGGCACTGTTTAATTCATTCTCAATCGTTTGCTTGCACCATGGGAGTGCATCCTGCAGTGCACCAATCACATGGGGAGCGCAGCGCAGAGAGTATCTATCCTGCAATCGCATAGAAGTCTGGGCAGAATTTTTATTTTCTTCTCCCAAATCAGCGCGAATCCAACCTGCAATCTTAATTTGACCCGCGTGGGGTTTAACTGAAAACAATTTTTCATCAAAATGAAATTTATTCCCCTTAAGTGCTGTACTCGTGATGGCTGTTAAACGGGCAGCCAATTTACATAAATATTCTGCACGCTGAAAAGCATCACATGCTAATGCAGTCATCACAGCGGTGCCATTCATAATGGCCAATCCCTCTTTTGGCGCCAATACTAAAGGGGTAATACCAAGCTGCGTTAACACATCAAGGCTATTGCATACTTTTTCTTGATAATACACCTTTCTTTCGCCAATAAGAGCTGCACATAAGTAGGATAAAGGCGTTAAATCTCCGCTGGCACCTACCGAGCCTCTTCAGGAATGAGCGGATAAATTTCATGTTCAAGAAATAATTCAATCTGTTTAAGCAAACTATAGCGCACACCTGACATGCCAATGGCGAGTGAAGTCAACCGGGTCACCATAATAGCGCGAACCTGCTCTGCTGAGAAAAAGCGGCCAAGCCCACAACCATGAAAGCGCGATAAGTGCAGTGACAATTCTGGTACGAGATGCATGGGAACAGGTGAAGTACATGAATCACCATATCCTGTAGTGACGCCATAAATAGCACCATTTTCATTTAAAAGACGCTCAAGAAATGCTGAGCCTTTATTTACTTTCTCAATATAGTAGTCGTTGGCATTCAAGGCAAGTTTTTGTTTCTGCTTTGCAATATTGCAAATATTTTCTATTGTGATCCAATTATCGCCAATAATAATTGTGTTATTCATCTTTTTTTACTGCCCAAAAATCAAAAAAATTATACCATTGATAAGGATATTTGATACAAAAGGAAGACAATAGATCTGCATATTTTTTTACATACAATGGTAAGTTTTTTTCTCGATGTTTTTTTCCAAGATACAAACGATTTGCAATGAGCTCAAAATATATCGAATAATTTTTATTGGTCTGTTTTGCACACAGCATAAAATAGACTGGACATGCCAATATGCCGGCCAAAATAAACGGCCCCTCTGGGAAGTAAGCTGGTTTGCCCAAAAATTCTGCACTCATTTTTCGTTCAGGATATGCAGGTGATGTTCGGTCAGCTGCTATCACAATAAACTCTCCACGCGCTATTTTTTCCTGTAATTGTATCGATAAGGCGACAGAAATCGTATTTGCCTGTATCACATTCAGCTTATAAGCCGGATTGATCTTTTCAAGCAAAGCATTAAATTTTTTGGAATGTTTGTCAAAAATAACGGCATTAATAGTCAGTTGGGGAAAAAATTGGGAAAAAGCTCTGGCAATTTCAATATTTCCCAAATGTGAAATCAAAATTACTCCGCCTTTTCCTTTTTGAGCGCATTCAAGAAAAAAATCTTTGTTTTCGAATTGAATATTGTTGATTGAAATATCACCGCTCCAGACCGCAAGCTTATCAGTAATCATCTGTCCAAATGACATGAAGTGTTGAAATATTTTTTTATGATGCATGTCTGTTCCAAGATTAGACAAATATTGCAAGGATGCCTCTCTTGCTTGTTTTACCACAAAAAAGTAGTACACCATCACTGGGTACATCAGCCAATTAGTTATTTTTTTCCCTAATAAACGATAGCTAAAAAGCGTAGCTTTCAAGCCTATCAGACCACCTTGCTCATTAATTTTTGACCAATGTATTTTTGCTTTATTTTTCATGATATTCTTTTAACCATACTCCAATGCTGCTAACAAAAGGCTTTGTACATAACAGAAGCCGAAAAAACCTCGTCATTGCGAGGAAGCGCAGCGACGAAGCAATCCAGAATCGAAATAAATGCGAAGATCGTGATTTTACACTTTTTCTACTGGATTGCTTCGTCGCTGCGCTTCCTCGCAATGACGCCTTCGTTTTTCCAATTCTTATCATTTACCAAGCCTTAAGTAAGTTGAATTACTCTTTCCGAGAGGGATATTATACCCGATGAATAAACAGTATCTTCAACAAAATAACGAAAACATAACTGATTATTTTCCATAGAAAGCAGTAATTTAAGATGCGCATTTGGCTGTATTATTTTCATAAACTTGATTTGCTTTACGCTCTCAAACCGGCTTTTATCCAAATTGAGATAAGATACTGCATAATTTATCGCAATATCAAGCTGTGCCACTCCTGGCAAAATAGGGTTTGATGGAAAATGCCCCTGAAAATAAACAAGCGTCTTCGGCATATATAAACACAGTTCAATTATCTTTCCATCGTCAATTTCTTTAGTTTCAATAACGTCTGGAACATGGTGAAAGGCTGTATTCATTATGTCTATCCTAATATTTGCTTAAGATCACTGAGCAATGTTTTTCCCTGAGAATTCACCGGAATTTTAGACACATAGCGTATTTTTTTTGGCCGTGTAACTAAATCAAAAAGCCGTGAATGCCATGCTTTCATTTCCCTATCCAAATAATACTTATTTTTGCTGCTGAGAATGTGCTCCCCTTCTTCATTCAAGACAATAAGAGCAGCCAGAAGCTGGCGTTGTCCATCTACAAAGCAAACCACCGCGTCGCTAACAAAATCATGTGATTTAATATGATTTTCAATCTCATCTAATGAAACTCTTTTCCCTTCAACCTTAACAATGCGATCAACTCTCCCTAAGAGGGAAAATAAACCCTCGGGATGAATTTCAACTTGGTCAGCCGTTAGAAATGGTTTTTCTCCGCTAAAAAAAGGCGAATCAACTAACAGGCATAAGTTATTTTTGTCTTGATCTATGTTAACCTTTGCGAAGGTTTGCCAGCGTGCACTTATCATTTGCTGGCGAAAAGCAATGCCGCCTGTTTCAGTACTTCCCAGTACCTCAATTGGTTGCAAATGCAAGTTTTGATGCAGGGATTGCGCTGCTTCTGCTTTTAGCAAACTTCCTGATGAAAAAATAATATGTTGATGTTTTTTTGTAACAGAAAACTCCAGTCTTGAAAGCAGACTTGGACAACTGACCAATACTTTTATTTCATCGGCCTGTAACATTTTTGCAATTTGTTCAGGGTAGTTAAGCTGAGGATAAATAATACTTCTACCAGCATATAAAGGCCACAAAATATAAAATATCAGGCCATATAGGTGTTGGGGCGAAACGCTAGAATAAATGATTGCCGATTGGAGCTGTGCTTTAAAGGTTGACTCAAGCACTTGAATTTCGCTCAGTATTTCTCTTAAAGTTCGTTGGATTTTTTTGGGATTGCCTGTCGTACCAGAAGTATACAAGGTAATCGTTTGTGAAAGGGAAAGCGATAAATTATCAAGCTCCTCATCTGACGAAGTTAAACAAACACTGTGCGTATTAACAAAAAAACTTGATGTAATATTTTCAATATCGGATATAACACCTGTATCTGCTTTTTTAAAAGCAAGCAAAGTATCGGCTTGAAAGTTAGGTAATAAAACAGGCTCCTTATTGGCTGCCAAAACAGCAAACAGCGACACAGTAAACCAATAACTGTGATTAAAGCAAAGCTGGTATGACTGCACAGGTGTGTCCTTTAGTTTCTTTTTTAACGCACAAATATCTTGAAGAAACTGTGTTCGATAAATAGGCTCGCCTGAGATAATAAACTGTGGGTTTTTGTTACTATAATGACTATCTAACAAACGATTTGGATTCATCATCATGCCTCATTGGTAATGCGTCGTTTAACAAAAAATCGAGTAATAAACTCGCCCAGAAACAGCGCGCCCATAAGAATATAAGCAACAAAACCATTATAAAATCGCCATACCGCCTCAGGCTCAAAAAATACTGTCCATAAAGCAATAAAACCGTTCAGTATGAAAAAAACACTCCATATAAGCGTAACTTTTTCAGTATATATAATGGCAGCATCCGGCAATGGCTTTTTTGAAGTACGCTGCGCCAAACGTGTGATCAGCGAAGGTGGATAATACAGGGAATAAAAAAAGACGCCAAAAAATAAAAAATTAATAATTACCGGATAAATTTTTATTATCAGCTCATCATTATACTGCAAACCTAAAAAACTCAAGACAACAGCTAGCAGCATTAGTGATAATTGGGTTTGACGTTTTTTAATATTTAACGTCTTATTAGCGAGACAAAAATGTATAAGCAAAATTACACATAAACCCACCGCTACGTAGTGTGGAGAAATACTTTTGAAACCGATATAGACAACCAGTGGGTAGATGAAACATGCCATGGTTGCTAAAAAAGAAAAATATTGCCCTTTCATTTTAATATCCAGATTGTAATCCAGTATAAATGACATCCACGACATCTGATACTGTTTTAACGGATTTAAACTCTTCCGGTTTGAATTTATGTTTAGTTATGGTTTGTAAATGCACGATTAAATCAACAGCATCGATACTATCTAAATCTAACTCTTCATAGAGTCTGCTTTCCAGTGTAATGGAATCCAACTCTATTTCAAATAATTTATTAAGTGTTTTTTTTAATTCTAAATAGATTTGCTCTTTATCTTTTCCCATTGTTATTTTATTCCCTGTGTTGAAATAAAAGCGGCCAGGTTTTTTACTGACTCAAAATGTTTATGTGTGTCTGGACTGTCAGAGTCGATGGTAATATTATATTTTTTCTTGATGGCAATACCGAGCTCAAGTGCGTCAATTGAGTCCAGACCTAAACCCTCTCCAAATAAAGGTGTATCCGTTTCAATATCTTCAACACGGATATCTTCAAGATTTAAGACGTTTATAATAAGCTGTTTTATTTCTATTTCTAACGCATTCACTTAATTTTCTCCTCTTAGGTGTTTTTCTAAATCACGGGTTAACTCCCTTGCCGCAAGCGAAGGAAAACCCGTTTTAATCAAATAATCACCCGGTTCGATTCGCTCCACTACCCGCAGCGTAAATTGAGGTTTTTCAAAGGGGAGTTGGTACCATTTGGTTTGCTTCGTTAAAAAAGGCGGCTTGCAACTGATATGAATCAAACGAATAGGGGCATTTGCCCGTATTGCAAGCTGCGCGGCTCCTCTTTTCAAGGTAATTGTTTCTCCGGGGATTGTACGCGTACCCTCTGGAAACATCAATAAATTATTTCCCTCATTAAGTGTTGCCTTTATGCGCTCAATAATCGTGGTGGATTCTTGATTCGGAATATAATCCGCTTTACTTATGATGCGTTTAATAAATCTATTTTTCCACAACGATTCCTTTACTAAATTGTCACAACGCGGAAGTTTCGAAATAATCGCAACATAATCGATTAGCGTCGGATGATTAGCAATAAACAGACAACCTTGGTCTTCTTTAAGCTGTTCAAAATTCTTAAAGGTAAAATTAATCAGCCCCAATGACTGCAACATGTATATCATAAAACGAAACATTTGATGAATCGCATATTGCGCTTTATATTTTTCGGCCTCTTGGTTCCTGCTCAAAAAAAGAAAAACTGGAAGCACGACATAGGCAAGGATTACTCCTCCTAAAGCAAAAAAAACAAAAAAAAGTGCTGTCAAACCAACCCGCCAGATTTCTCTTAAAAAATTCATTCGTCCTTTTTCCCTATTTTTTGCCATTCAAATGATTGCTCTCCCATTGACTGTGTCAATGGCTTTTCTTCTTTTGACATATACCATGAAATAAAATCCAGCGCAGGCGGCGAGACTGAGAACTTACTATGTTGCTTTGGTATCATCATCCCTTGAATTTCGGTTGTCATATTAACGCAGTCCGTTGTGGCTTTATTGGTTAATACTAAGGCCAAGCCATATTCGTAAGCATATTCAACCCCTAAATCTTGGTAAAATCAGGGAAGTGCTTCATCAAACTGCACAATTAGTATTGTTTTTTCCGGGTTAAGCTGTAACCAGGTTAAACCCTCAATCATACCGGCCAGAAATGTATTTTTCCCCGCAGCAATTGACGTCACCGATTGGGTCATGTGCTGACAAAGCGTAAAAAGCCCTGATGCGGTATTGTGCACTGATTGTGAAAACCAAGTCGGCGATAAGGCTTCCTCTTGGCTTATTTGCTCAAGCAAAGCCAATGTATGAGAAATTTCTCCATGCTGAGAACAAAAAATAGCATAATCAATTGATTGACTCTTTATTGCCTGCATAGCAACACTTAGGGCAATTTTGCTTGCTTGGCTGCAACGACGCCTAAACGTAGAGGGAATCAGCGAAATATCTAACTCACTTTTGTCGCGATAAAGTCTTTCGTCGCTGTGATTATCCAATAATGCTGCGCTTTGCAAAGGCAAATAGACTGCATGACTCACAATTGAGACCGTGTTAAAATGGTATCGTGTTTTCATAGATGAGCTCAGCGCTTAGACAACAAAGAGAGAGGGATTGTACCAAATTTGCACTAACTAGTCTAGTCAAAAATCTATTCTCATGAGAGAATAACAACATTATTTCATTGGAGTAAATTATGACACTATCTAAAAGACATCTTTTACACGCTTTTCTTATTACAGGCACCGTAGCTCTGGTTGGCTGTTCCAAGATACAACCAGTAAGACCTCTTGTTAATCAGCCTATTCCTGATGGGCTCACCACACAGCAAATTCAACATGACATCCGTAGTGCTGGCATACAAAGACAATGGGTCATCAATTCTGTTAAACCAGGCGTAATGGAAGGAAGACTTGATTGGCGTAGCTACTATGTTGATGTAGAAATTCCCTACACCAAAACGTCATACTCTATATTGTATAAAAATTCCGCCAACTTAAACTATCATAATGGTGAAATTCACCGCGCGTACAATAAATGGGTAACCATGTTAAATAGGGATATTCAAGCTCAATTTGCTATTACAACGACCAAAATGGCACCTGAAAAAGCGAAATAACCAGGATGGAATATTACACCAAGCCACAGACTATCTCAGCATACCAGGCAAAATTTGAAGCTTTCAAATTATCTTTTGCGCCTATTATGTTTCAAGTAAGCTATTGCCTGCTAAAACTCGGTATACTTGAGCAAGTGAGTCAACAAGGAGAGCACGGTGTTGATGCCGAAACACTTGCCAAATCACTTAATCTCAGTGTGTATGGCGTAAAGCTGCTGCTGGACGTTGGGCTAAGCTGTCATTTAGTTTGGAAAAAAGATGATCATTACGTTCTTGATAAAACAGGTATGTTTTTACTCGCGGACAGCATGATCAAAACGCATTTCGATTTCATACAGGATGTCTGTTATCAAGGCTTATTCAATTTGATTGATGCCATCAAAAGCGGTAAGCCAGAGGGATTGAAAGTGTTTGGCAATTGGGAAACAATTTATCAAGGACTATCTCAGTTACCCCCGCAAGCGAAAGAAAGTTGGTTTAATTTCGATCATTATCATTCTGATGCGGCATTTCCAGATGTCTTACCCATCGTTTTTGCAAAACCCGTTAAATTATTAGTCGATATAGGGGGTAATACCGGGAAATGGGCACTGCAATGTTTGGCTTATTCACCTGATGTGCACATCACGCTTATTGACCTGCCTCAACAAATATTGCTTGCTAATGAGAAAATTGGCGCGCAAGGCTTCTCAGATCGTTTCACAAGTTATGTCGCAGATATGCTTGGAAACGAAGTTAAGCTACCTGCTGGATCGTATGACGTAATCTGGATGAGTCAATTTTTAGATTGTTTTTCTGAATCTGAAATTCTGAAGATTCTTCGAAATATTGTCAAACTCATGAGTAAAGATACCAAATTGTATATTTTAGAGTTATTTTGGGATCGTCAAGCCTTTGAGACGGCCGCTTTTAGCATTAACTGTACCTCGATATATTTTACCGCCTTAGCAAATGGTAACAGCCGAATGTACCATTCAAAAGATTTGATCAAACTTCTTCATCAGGCAGAACTTTATGTTGATGAGGATATCGATGGTATTGGAACGGGGCATACGCTGTTAGGTTGTAAGAGAAAGCCGTAGTTAATCACTCTGTCTTTGCTCGTATAAATGCTTCTGAAAATTGATAAACATCGCTCGAATATTCTCTGTGCCACCAAGCATTTCGGCTGCATCACTGATAGTGTGATATTTTAAGGCCAAGAGCGAAGGGAGTTTGTCCTCATCAAGTTCCTCGACTCCTGTTTCAATATATTTTGATAAGACAAATTCAAGGAATTCTTTTTCTTTAGTGGATAATAAAGAAAAAATATCGGGCTGCGCCTCTTCAACGCGCGTAGCTCGTGTAATAGGCTTAACTGCAAACGCAATATAATCCAGGACATCAAATAAGTCACTATTTTCAGCGTTCATTAATTGCAACAAATTGCCCAATTCATTTTTTCCATAACCTGCTTCCGCAAGCTGATCAACCAAAACCTTTCGGGTGATAGGATTCGACCATATCTGGCGAAGCTCATCTTCATTTTTAAAAAAGTCGGGTAATTTTCCATATAAATTTTGTAGAAACTCCTCTGCTGAAAGCGGTCGACCATCTGCGCCCCAAAAAGAAGTGGCTATCATATGTTGAATTTCACGCTCTTTGCCATTACGTAATCTAATTTTTAACGTTGCTCTTCTTTCAGCTCTATCTTCATCAACTCCATAGACAGGTTGTGCTGGGTTTCTCACTGAAGGATATCGCTCCTCATCTTCTTCCGAGGTTACAGCAATTGGTTCGCCATCCCATTCTGGATCGGCAAAATGCTGATGAGCATTAACAAAATCATAAATAGTAAAATACTCTTTCCCATCAAATAAACGTGTACCCCGCCCTATAATTTGTTTGAATTCTATCATAGAGTTAATTGGACGCATCAATATTATGCTGCGAACATTTCGGGCATTAACACCCGTTGATAATTTTTGTGAAGTGGTGAGAATAGTCGGTATTGTTTTTTCATTGTCTTGAAACGTTCTTAAATACTCTTCACCCAAGGCACCGTCATCAGCAGTGACACGTACACAATAATTAGGCTGTTTTCCCGTTTTAAATTGATTAATTAAATCTCGTACCAAGGCCGCATGAGCTTGAGTAGCACAAAACACAATGGCTTTTTCTTTTTGATCAATGTCCGCTAAAAAAATCTTGACGCGTTTGGCTTCTCTCTCTCTGATCTCAATATTTTTATTGAAATCGCTTTCGGTATAAATTCTACCTACTTCTACCTCACCCTCAATAACATCATCATCTGAGGTATAAATATATTCATCCAGCGTTGTTCGTACGTGTTTTACCTTAAAAGGGGTTAAAAAACCATCGTTGACACCCTCTTTGAGTGAGTAAATATAGACTGGTTCGCCAAAATACTGATAGGTATCGATGTTGTCTCTGCGTTTAGGCGTTGCGGTCAAGCCTAATTGAACAGCCGGAGAAAAATAGTTGAGTATGGCACGCCAAGTGCTCTCATCCTTTGCCCCGCCACGGTGGCACTCATCAATGATGATGAAATCAAAAAAATCAGCAGGATATTCGCCAAAATAAGATTGATTATCTCTGCCAGTCATAAAAGTCTGAAAAATAGTGAAAAAAACACTTCCATTGGTAAGTATGGAGGCACTTTTGGCTATTTCTTTCGGATTAATACGTACTAAAGCATCATCTGGAAAAGCAGAAAAATCAATAAAAGCCTGATCGGCAAGAATATTTCTATCTGTTAAAAACAGTATTCGCGGTTGGCGTGAACCATCGCGCTTTAAATTCCAGCGGCTTTGAAATAATTTCCATGCAATTTGAAATGCAATATAAGTTTTACCCGTGCCTGTTGCCAGAGTGAGGAGAATACGTTGTCTATTTTCGGCAATCGCATTCATAGTCTTATTAACGGCAATTTCTTGATAATAGCGAATATTTTTTCCGCCGCTCTGCTCAAAAGGAATTTGGCTAAATGTATCGCGCCATTGATTTTGCGTCGAAAATGTTTTACTCCAGAGTTCATCGGGTGTTGGAAAGCGGAGAATTAAGCCTTCAGCTCCTGTTTCCATACAAATTTGATAAATGGCTTTGCCATTGCAAGAAAAAGTCGTCGTCAGCCGCATTTTTTCTGCATAATTTTTTGCTTGTGCAACTCCCTCCCCTACTTCTAATTTGTTGCTTTTAGCTTCGATAATGGCTAATTTCAAACCTTGATATATTAAAACATAATCCGCAATCAGTGGTTTACCTCGTCCTCCGCCCGTTTGAATTTTTCCGGCTGTAATGTGATATTCGCGAAGAATTTTACTTCCCTCGAGCACTCCCCACCCGCTTTGTTTTAACATTGGCTCGATAAGTTCTGCTCGTGTATCGGCTTCATTCATGATCAGAGTCCTTTCTTTTTACTGTGTAATACTGCTGCTTAGGGCTAGTCAGTTTATCTGGGATTGTCGGGCGCAACAAGCCTTGCGCAATTAATGGACTCATTATTTCCAGGCGAAAATGTTTGCGATCTTTAAAACCTAGAAACTCTTGAATTTCTTCTCGCGTTTTGGGTGTAACACAAAAAGCAAGTATTTTTTCAAATGCCTCAGCTTGGGGGGTAACTTGA
>JABEVJ010000105.1 GCA_013043985.1 Legionellales bacterium
CGACTCTTTTCACCTTCAAGCGCGACTTTCGTACGGAATGACATCGAGCGCTCAAAAATATTTTAGAAACTCGCGATCTCAATCGCGAAGACTATATACCCTCACTCATCATCCAAATATTTTTCAGCATCAAGCGCAGCCATGCAGCCAGAACCAGCTGACGTAACTGCCTGACGATAAATACTGTCAGCCACATCACCCGCCGCAAAAACACCTGGGATGCTGGTTGCCGTTGCGTTTCCTTCCAAACCACTTTTAACGATGATGTAACCTTCCCGCATCGCCAACTGGTCTTCAAAAATTTTAGTATTGGGATCATGGCCGATGGCAATAAAGACGCCATGTAAATCATAATCATTCGCTAAATCCGTTTTTAGATGACGAATACGCATTCCAGTAACACCGGTTTTATCGCCTAAAACTTCTTCTAATACACTGTCGTACAGAATCTGAATTTTTCCGGTTTCTGCCTTATCGAGCAGCTTGTCAACTAAAATTTTCTCAGCTCGAAATGCATCTCTTCGATGCACAAGAAACACTTTTTCGGCAATATTAGCAAGGTAAAGAGCTTCCTCTACTGCAGTATTGCCACCGCCAACGACAGCCACTTGCTGATTTCTGTAAAAATAACCATCGCAGGTTGCGCAGGCTGATACCCCTTTACCTTTGAATGCTTCCTCAGATGCCAATCCCAGATAGCGTGCAGAAGCTCCGGTAGCAATAATCAATGCATCACAGGTGTAAGTTCCATTATCGCCAATGAGCGTAAATGGTTTTTGTCGTAAATTAGCTGTGTGAATATGATCAAAGACAATTTCAGTATCAAAACGTTCTGCATGTTTCTGCATACGCTCCATTAAACCAGGCCCTTGCAAATCGTGCACATCACCTGGCCAGTTATCGACTTCTGTTGTGGTCATCAGTTGCCCGCCAGGCTGCATTCCAGTAATGAGCATTGGTTTTAAATTGGCGCGCGCGGCGTAGACAGCGGCAGTGTAACCTGCAGGGCCTGAGCCTAGTATAATCAAGCGGCGATGTTGTTTAGTCATGTCTTATTACTCTATCTGTTGTATACCCGAAGCGTTTCATATTTCGGGTTTCTATCTTGCTCTTTTCCGCCCTATGAAACGATTAAAACTGCACAATATGAATAACTATTGCTGGTTTTAATCGTTTCATATGACGAAAAATAGCAGCGTCATAAACCCCGAAAAATGAAACGCTTCGGGTATAGCGATAAAAATGATATAGTAATAGAATCCTGGCTATAATACAAAGCAATTGTCAACGGAATCGAACAAGTGAAACAAGCAACTACAAAAAACAATAATGAATCTATCCCTTCTCAGATCAGCTACCGATTAAGAGAAGGGCTAATGATTATTATCGCCGCATTGGCATTATTTTTAGTTATGTCATTGGTTAGTTATAACCCGCGCGATCCTGGTTGGTCGCGCGCAGGTCTTAGCCAGCATGTTGTCAATGCGGGAGGCCAGGCGGGCGCCTGGCTGGCAGATTTTATGCTGTATTGGTTGGGGTATTTTGCTTATCTTTTTCCCATTATGCTGGCTTATGCTGCATGGACTGGTTATCACGCGATCAAACATGACAAACCGAGGCGTCTATTTATATTAGGTTTGATCGGTTTCATTTTAATTCTCTTTACAGGAGTTGGTTTATCGAGCCTCTATCTTCCACCTTCTGCGGCACATCTTCCTTTTACTTCAGGCGGAATTTTAGGTAATTTGATGGGGCATCGATTGTCCACCTATCTGAATCGCAGTGGTGCTACCGTGGTTTTGGTCGCCGGGATGCTATGTGGCATTACACTGATGACTGGATTATCCTGGCTTAACTCAAGTCGTGTAATAGCGGCGTTTAGTTTCTACGTTGCCCAAAAAACACGTGCATTATTGACGCTTCTCCTTCAAAAGATTAAAAACCGGAAAACGGAAACAGATGAGCCTGAAATCGAGGCAAAAATTGAACACTTTACACCGATTAAAATGAAGCCTGAACTTTTGCCAGTCGCTGAGCCGCCAGTAAAGCTGATTAAACCAGCAAAGCCATTGAGTGAACCATCCGATGAAAAAAGAAATCTTCCCGTGGCTAAAATTGCAATCAACAATACAAATGCTAAACTTGAAAAAATTGAAAAAGAAACAATTGTTCCAAGTTTTGCAACCGCTATGCAAACAGGGTTACCCACATTTGATCTACTTAATATAAAACCAAAATCACAAGAAAAAGGGTTTACCAATGAGTATCTTGAGGCGCGTTCTCGCGAAGTCGAGCAACGATTAGCAGAGTTTGGTGTTGAGGTTCACGTGATTGAAGTTCATCCAGGGCCTGTTGTGACACGCTATGAAATGGAACTCGCACCAGGGGTAAAAGTCAGTAAAATCAGTAATTTAGCTAAAGATTTAGCACGATCTTTATTAACACCCAGTGTACGGATTGTTGAGGTGATTCCTGGGAAATCGCTGGTAGGAGTTGAGCTTCCCAATCCGCATCGTGAAATGGTGTTTATGCGTGAAGTACTGGAGTCAGCTCAATATCAAGAAGCACACTCAATGCTGAGTATGGTATTAGGAAAAGACATCGCAGGTAATCCCGTTGTGGTTGATTTGGCCAAGATGCCCCACCTGTTGGTGGCTGGAACCACTGGAGCGGGTAAATCGGTGGGGCTGAACGTTATGTTATTAAGTTTGCTTTTCAAAGCGACTCCTGAAGATGTGCGTTTAATTATGGTTGATCCAAAAATGCTGGAGCTGTCAATTTATGAGGGTATCCCTCATTTACTGGCGCCAGTTGTGACAGACATGAAACAAGCAGCTAATGCATTGCGCTGGTGTGTGGCTGAAATGGATCGCAGGTATCAGTTAATGGCCTCATTAGGGGTTCGTAATTTAGCAGGTTATAATGCCAAGATCAGTGAGGCAGCAGCGCGAGGTGAGTCTGTCCTGAATCCTTTGCTCCCTCCTATTCCAGGACAAGAGCCTCGAATTTTAGAGCGTTTGCCCAGTATTGTCGTACTCATTGATGAATTTGCTGATATGATTATGGTGGTGGGTAAAAAGGTAGAGGAGCTAATTGCACGAATTGCCCAAAAAGCGCGTGCAGCAGGAATCCACTTGATTTTGGCAACTCAGAGGCCCTCGGTTGATGTTATTACAGGCTTGATAAAGGCGAATATTCCAACCCGAATTGCTTTTCAGGTTTCATCCAAAATTGACTCTCGCACTATTCTTGATCAGCAGGGGGCAGAACAATTATTAGGTCACGGTGATATGTTGTATATGCCGCCAGGCTCAGGTGTGCCTATTCGAGTTCATGGCGCATTTGTAGCTGATCAAGAGGTTCATAATGTGGTCGCAGAGCTTAAAAAGCTAGGCGCACCTAATTATTTGCGCGAGATAGTCGAAAGTAGCAATGATAGCCAGGATGGTAATGGAAGTACTTCTTTTGAGGATGCAGAAGGGGAACAAGATCCTCTCTATGATGAAGCCGTTGATTTTGTGGTTCAAAGTCGACGTATTTCAATTTCAAGTTTACAGCGGCGTTTCAAAATTGGCTACAACCGTTCGGCAAGGATAGTAGAGGATATGGAGCGAAGCGGTGTGGTCAGCTCCATGGATCATGGGGGAGCGCGAGAAGTGATTGCGCCAGCCATTCAGCAAGAGGATTAATGTTATGACAAAACGGTATTATGGGATTATTTTAATAGTATTTTTATTTTTTGCTAGCAGGCTCTATGCTGCGGGCTCCACAGAAGCACCCGCACATCAACTAACGGACTTGTTGAATCAATACCAGAGCATGACTGCCCATTTTAGCCAAAGTGTATATGACCCTAAAGGCAGAGTTGTGCAAAACAGTAATGGCAGTATGGCATTGCTGCGTCCTCAAAGCCTGAGATGGCAAACACAAAAACCGACTGACCAATTAATTCTTACAGATGGGAAAACATTATGGATTTATGATAAAGATTTACAACAAGTGACGATTAGTCAATTGCTGAAAAAAACAGGCACAACACCAGCTATGTTAATGACAACATCGGCCAGTGATATTCAGGACAGTTATGAAGTTTCAGCTTATCCCAGCCCGAAAACAGAACAAGTTTTCCAACTAACACCCAAAAATAAACAAGCTGATTTTGAATGGGTGCGTTTCTTTTTTGAAAATAAACAACTTATTAAAATGCAAATCCATGATAACATTGGTCAGTTGACATCCATTGATTTCAGCCAACTAAAAATCAATCCATCATTGCCTAAGTCATTGTTTCATTTAACCATTCCAAAAGATGTTGATATTGTCAAAGAATAGTTTTCATTGATTTAAAAAAGGACTGGATAAATACTAGGCATGGTGATATACTCTGCGAAAATCATTTTGTAGGGACTTAAGAGGAAAAAAGATGAGAAAATCTCCAATGACGGCGAGCGGAAAAGAAAAACTACAAGAAGAACTCGAACATTTAAAGCGCGTTGCGCGGCCGGAAGTGATTACATCACTTGCCGAGGCTAGAGCGCATGGTGACTTAAAAGAAAATGCAGAATACCATGCGGCACGTGAGCGTCAAAGCTTTCTTGAAGGTCGTATTGAACACCTCGAATCGCTATTGGCGCATTCAGAAGTGATTGATATAAGACGGATCCCACACACAGGACGAGTTATTTTTGGCGCAACAATCACGCTCATCAATATTGATAATGATGAAACAGTAGTCTATCAAATAGTCGGTGAGGAAGAGGCTGATATTAAACAAGGACGCATATCGGTGACTTCGCCTCTGGCTCGAGCTATGATAGGCAAAGAGGTTGGGGATGTTATTGATGTAAAGACACCTGTTGGTCTTGTCAGTTATGAAGTTTCAGAAGTTCAGCATATTTAATTGCTCTCGCGCAATAAGGAAATGACAACAAATCTGCGAAAACGCTCGTCATTGCGAGGAGTCTACGACGAAGCAATCCAGAATATTTATTAGTGATAACATATTGATTTTAAACTATTTTTTCCTGGATTGCTTCGTCGCTGCGTTTCTCGCAATGACACCTTCGTTGTCTCATATGTGTCGAGTATAGTCACTGTCGCGTAATCAGGAGGTAAAACCCATGAGCTTACGTTCATCTATCTTAACAACAATAACAATCAGCAGCCTTTTAATTTCAGGCAGCAGCTATGCGTTTATGGACTGGCTATTTGGTTCAAGTATCACTTTGGACTCTGAGACAATGAATGGCCTAAAATATGAAGACTTATCAGGCAGTAAAAATAAACTTGATCCTTCAGTCTTTAATTTGGGACTTAAAGCTTATAGCTGTGCAACCAAACGCGGATATCAAACAAAACCTGTTTTCACCATTATTGATTATTCTAAACCCTCATCCGAGCCCCGGATGTTTATTATTGATTTGGCTCATAAAAAAGTAAAATACCAGGAGCTGGTTGCTCACGGCAAAAATAGCGGTGATCTGGTACCGAAGCATTTTTCTAACTCGGCGAACAGTTTAGAGTCGAGCATTGGCCTTTATAAAACCGCTTTTACGTATTATGGCAAAAATGGTTATTCATTGCGCCTGCAAGGGCTGGAAGCGGGATATAACACCAATGCAATGTCACGAGCGGTAGTTATTCATGGTGCGGATTATGTTAATGAAGACCTCGTTCGAAAATATGGAGAAATTGGACGAAGCTGGGGATGTCCAGCGGTCAGCAAGGATATGTTGAAGCCAACCATCAATTCTATCAAGGGTGGAACCCTTGTATTTGCCTACTATCCTGATCGTTCATGGTTACGTGAATCCTCTTTTTTGCATTGTTAGACAGTTTGTATAATCAAATGCGGAGACTATACCCAACGTACTTCAAGATGCGAGGATGATACCCCTCAGCCCCGAGGGGGAGAGCACAGCGAGGGGGTCGGTTGGGGAG
>JABEVJ010000106.1 GCA_013043985.1 Legionellales bacterium
CAACGCCGTGTCGGTTGCCTTGTATTTCGCCTAGACGGCTCAACACCCGGCCCTGCGGCTACTCGGGGGTCGTCGCACTTCGTGTGCTCCTTCATTGAATGAGCTAGTTCCTACCGCAATTAGTAAAGTGACCACGGCAATTAAAAAAATGTCCAATAAACCGGGGTTTTTCCGCTCTTTGTAAGCCGTAAAAATAAAGGCGAAGAACATCAGTACAGAAAAAATAAACAGTAGTGATGATATGCCGATTGTTGTTCCGTAAAAGTAATCGTGTGCCAGGTGTGGAGCAAAAAAAAGCCCAAGCGAGCAGGCTAACAATATTTTTAATAGTCGAGATATTTTATTTGAGCTATCAAATTCCATTATTTTGTACCTTATGTTATTCACCATCTTTTAAACTCTGCTTTGTCATATTCGTTAAAATGGCTTGCAAAGAAAGATCATACGTTGACAATTGAAGTACATCAACACCCATTGCAACCAGGCACTGTATAAAAAAAGTCACGCTAAAGTTACCGCGGGCGAATTTGTTTCGCATACTTGGTAAGCTTTCATTTATACCTATATTCGCTAAGGCTTGATGTAAGTCGATGTAATTCATATCGCGTTTTTCAAGCTCAATACGAATTATTTTACCGCCTAATTTTTCCCAATCTCTTGTACTCATATTTACCACCTTTTTTAACTATAATAACACAATCGTTATTTTTTTTGCAAATGCGCTTGACTGAAAGTAATTAATAAGTTATATTAATAATGAATTCATTATTTTAAATAATGAAAGTGACTGTTTAATCTCTAAAATTAATGAAATGAGCGGAGTTTACCATGAGTGGTTTTACACTTTATATTGTAATGATGTTAGGAGCGTTGCCTGTTGCTTTATTGGTGTTAGGTATTATTTTGTTTGGTGTGTCGCTTCTTTGTTTTTGGGGTTCTTGTAATTCTGAAGGCGAGGGGGAAAGGGTGACGGTAAAAAGTGAAAGAAGAGCAGCAAAATTTTTTCTGACAATTTCTTTGTTATCTTTGTCAGGGTTTGTTTTTATACCTTCGCAAGCACAGGCACTTATTTTGTATGGCATTCCTCAGATTTTACAAAATAAAAAGATACCCGAACCATGGCAACAGCTTGTAAATCAAAACTTAGTGATGACTGCTCAATCCTGTAATTCATCTGCCTTTAGAAACCAATCAGATAACGATTAACCTATGTATGAGGGGAAAGTAAAATGTTTAAAATTATGCTTGTCAAAAAAAGAGCCAATCTAAAAAAACCGATGGCAACCCACGAGTACTGTAGATTAAAAATTTTGCGCTATCAGGAAAAAAGACGGTTATTATTAAAAAATAATTAATAAGTTATATTAACAACGAATTAATTATTTTTTACGTTTTTAGGATTAATCTGTATAATAACTCAATGAAAAGGATGTTCAAAAATTGAAATTATTGATGATGCAATTGTGTTTTGCAGGATAAATTATATAGGGATTAAGAAAATGAACGATTTAGCAAAAAGATTACTTGAAGTCACTTTAATCAGGAGAATTTAAGATGAAATATAAAGTAACAGTATTAGATATAGCTAAAGCAATTATTGACTCAAGATACGAAGAAAACTGGCAAAGCGAAGAAGCGGTAAAGCAATTTTCGGCAGGCGCATATGATATCTTGATAACAGACAAAGCAGCTAAAAAAATAATTAATTTTATCAAAAAAACAAACGAAATGAGAATTAAAAATGTATCTGAATATAATGCATTTTGGATAGAAGAACAAAACCTTCTTAAAGGTTGTAAAACATATACTTGGTATAATTAATTTTTAGCCTAAAAACATCATTTTTCGTTATCCACATTTTCTGTGGATAACTGCTTGGAAAAGTTCATTTAACAGGCTTGCTTGCAAGCCTTCCTTGCCAGTATAATAAACAACCATCAACGCACCTAATGAATAGGGCGACAGTGGCCAGTGCCTCTATGATAGTAAAGTACTGGCTTTAACCTTGTAAATAAAGGTGTTGTCCTGTGTCCATTCAAAAAAGTGTGCGACTGACTCCCCGCGATAATGCTATTTTGCAATTTATTACCGAATTTGGTTACTGTACCATTCATCACATCCGGCGCAAATTTGTATTAACCATTTACCGTGCCTACCAAGTTATGCAACGACTGATTAAAGCTGAGCTTGTTCTTCATCAGCGAATTTTTCATGCTGAAAGTGGAATTTATATGCTCACCAAAAAAGGCGCGGACGGTACGGGCTTGCGTCCGCTTCCACGCATACCACTGGCCAGTTATCACCATCATTTAAAAGTAATCGATTTGTATTTAACGTTAAGTGAAAAACACCCTGATATGCACTGGATAAGCGAGCGTCGATTAAGGCAGGAAAGATATGCGAAATGGGTCGGCAAACGCGGACACGTTGCCGATGCGATTATTGAATTTCCTGAGAGCAAAAAGATAGTGATTGAGGTTGAGTTATCATTAAAAAGTCAAGCCAGGCTAAGTGACATACTCAAAGGTTACAAAGCTGATTTTTCCATTACCGAGGTTTGGTATTACTGTCCGCTCAATGTCTTTGAGCGATTAAATCCATTCAAAGCCACCATGTCGCAGCTTAAGCTTTACTCACTGGATGAAGTCATCAAATCATGATCCAAACTGACAACAACCGCTCACTTGTTTTTTTCTTTTTTGTGATTGCTATTTTTGCCTATCAATCGGTTGCAACCGCTTTATCGCTGGTCTTATATTTTTTTGCGGTAAAAATGGCTCGGCTTGATTGGCGGTTATTATCTGGTATCGGCGTACTCAGTGTGTGCATTGCGGGTGGATTACTGTTATATCACTATCCTGCATTGACCATTAAACAAGCTGTTTTTATGGGATTTACGGTTAATTTCGATTTTTGGAAGATGGTTTTTAAGTATAGTTATGGGGAAG
>JABEVJ010000009.1 GCA_013043985.1 Legionellales bacterium
CTGAAATGCACTATCGGGAGCCGGATGCGGGAAATCTGCACGTCCGGTTCTGAGGAGGGGTTCACTGGGGCAACCCAGTGAATCTACTCACCAATATGAATAACTATTGCTTGTTTTAATTATTGCATAGGACGAAAAATAGCTGCGTCATAAATCTCGCGATCTCAAGCGCGGAGACTATATACCCGAAGCGTTTCATATTTCTTTCGGGTTTCTAAAATATCATGCAAATCGCGCGTTTTCAAACGCTTCGGGTATAACCATCAGATCATGGAGACCTATTAAATGTTGATTTTGGCTGGATCATTGGCGATGAATGGAGGATCGACTTTTATCTTAAGATATGCGGAGGCTCTCCGTGAACAAAAAAAAACTGATGTTCTTTGTTTGAATAAAGTGGTAGATCAAAGTATTTTGTCAGAACTTGAAAAAAATGCAAATATTTTTTTTATGTCGGATGTTATTCGCTATCCTTTTTCAGTTTTTTCAAAAAAACAGATATCTATTTTTTTTCCAATTCGAAAAAAAGTAGTTCAGCAATTACTTGAAAGAAATAATTATTGTGTCCATGCAATGGGGATATTTGGCTTAGTGCTGTCCTATAAATGGCTGAGTGACTGGCCTGATTTAAAAATTACAGTAGGTGTCTATCATCAAAATGAGTTCTTTTTTGATTTAAAAGGCTTTTTTATCAAGCAAATGCAACATATGTTATCTCAATTACCTAAAGAAAACCTGATTTTTTTTGATGAATACACACGTGAATTAGATGCCAATTATTTCAATAAAGCTTTTGCAGAATCATTACTTGCGCCAATTGGTATTAAATTACCCGATATTAACCTGGCAATCGATCGAAATTATATTCCTGGTAAGCTGATATCGGTAGGGAATTTGGTTAATTTTAAAACCTACAACCGTCATGTAATTACCGTGATAGCTGATTTAGTCCAGCAATATCCTTTCCTTTATTATGAAATTTATGGAGAGGGTCATCAAACATTGATTCTAAAAGAACTTATTCAAAAATTAAAACTAGAAAAGTATATTTTCCTCAGAGGAACGATTAACTACAAGCATTTTGCTGATGTTGTCAGTGATGCGATGGCTTTTATCGGCAGCGGAACTGCCCTGCTGGAAGCAGCTAGCCTGGCTGTTCCCGCTATCGTCGGAATTGAGTCGATTAAAACACCAGAAACATATGGTTTTATCGATGAAGTTCCGGGATTTACTTATAACGAATTAATGACAACCTTGCCTCTTTCCTCGATCAAAAGTAAAATTGAGGCTCTTTTACTTGGCGATGCTCAGGTTGTCATCGCTCGTGGACAGATGTGCCGTAAAAAAGCAGAAGAATTTTCAGTCACCGTCACTATGGAGGCTTTTGCACGGTTGACAGGTGGCTGCAAAACTATTTCATTTAAAAAGAGCTGTTTTTTTTGGCTCAAAATGCTACTGAGCATTATAAAATTTGCCGTATATGACATTTTAAATATTGATACACGATTTAAAAATCGTCGAAATGAGTCTTCATTGATGAAGGCTGATAACAATGGATAAAAACATGAATCAACGTTTAGGAAAATACAGTTTTTTTTGGGTATGTGCAATATTGCTTTCTGCTATTTTACCGTATGTTTATGGAAAATTAAAAATTGAGCATATTGTTGTTTATTCTTCATTTTTAATTTGTATTGCTTTTACAATAGCGGGAGTCAGACGGTTTCAACTAGAAAAAAAAATACTTGGCATATCAGCGTTGCTCTTTATTGCCTTTGCAATATCGCTATTGGCGAATTACTTCGATAAAAACAATCCTCATATGGGGAGTTTTTATGGGGTCCTGAATAATTTATTAGAAGCTCCAGTTATTTTTTTTGTTTTTTCATTTATTTTTCCTTTTCTTGATGATGAGCAGCTCTATAAAGCACTTAGATTTTCAGTCTATATCGCTGCTCTCACAGGGTTATATGCAATTTTGACTATTTTTATCAATTTAAATTGGCTAACCACTTTTTTTCTTGGGCAACCTATCGAAAACTCTCTTTGGGCGCAGGTTTATTCGCTTGGTCGATATACAGGTATTTTTAATCAACCAATGGAATGTGGAATTTTTTATTCTGCCACAATATTTTCAGTTTTTTATTTGTGGGTAGAAAAAAAAATAACATGGTTTCCTTTTGTAATAACGGTGTTTTTGATAGCAACGGGCGGTCTTCTTTGTTTATCCAAGTCATTTGTTTTAATTGCTAGTATACTTGGGATCTGTTTTTTATTTTTTTATGCTAAAACTCTTTATGAAAGGATAGCCGTTATTCTCTTTGGCAGCTTATTTTTTGGTATTCTATTTTTACGACTTATTTCTCAGGAAGGGTATTTAAATGCATATAAAGATATGTTCGAGCAACATGGAATAATTTTTGCAGCAACGGCGGGACGGATCGCTGTCGGCGGTCATTCTCCGCATAATTCAGTTGGTGATTTGTTTTCACAGACATTACAAAATGGATTCTGGACTGGTTTTGGCATGGGAAGTTTTGTGCCCTTGGATAACGGTTTTTTACAATATTTTTATCAAAGTGGAATATTCTCTCTACTCTGTTATTTGGCCGTTATTACTATTATTTTTTATATAGGTATAAAAAATATCAAAAAAACAGAAGGAGTTTTATTGTTTCTTTTATCCATATTTATTTTTGGTGCCTCGATTGGAGGGCCGGTTCTAACACTTAACAGAGCAAATGTTCCACTGATTTTTTTGATTTGCTTTTGTATTATTCGTATTTTGCGCGCAAAAAATATTGTAAACATTCCTTCTGAAGCTAAAAAACCCTTACAAGACACCTTGGCTTGGCGAAATTTAATGGCTCATGCACAGGAGATGAGGCTCACCTCTTTATCTCAGTTATTCAAAGCCAACCAACATCGAAAAAGTGAGTTTTCAGTTTCTATTCACGGATTAAGTCTGGATTACAGTCGACACTTAATGACGAAAGATATTCTGGATACGTTTGTTAAATTGCTTGTTATTTCCAACCTGAAGGAAAAAACGGATGCTTTTTGGAGCGGGGAAAATATCAATGTTACTGAAAATACGCCAGCGATGCATCCATTATTAAGGCAAATCGCACAGTTTGATCTCAATAACAATTTAAGTTTGTATCAGGACGAGATAAAGATAACTCACCAAAGAATGATTGATTTTGCCAATAAAGTTAGATCCGGTGAGTATTGTGGTGCAACAAGTGAGAGGTTTACAGATATTGTTCATATTGGTATTGGTGGGTCGACTCTAGGTTCGCAGCTCATTATTGAAGCATTGGCTCCCTATCATGAAGAAAAAATAAAAGTACATTTTGCCTCGACGATGGATGCGGCCATGTTAATGCCCATCCTGCAGAAGCTGAACCCTGCAACTACGCTGATTTTTATGGCTTCAAAATCGTTTACTACGGAAGAAACCCTATTGAATGGTGAAGTCGCGAAAGAATGGTTGCACACTCATTTAGGCCAGCATTCGGGTGTTGATAAACACTTTCTTGCTGCTACAGCCAACTACAATAAGGCAGCAGAGTTTGGTATACCCACTGAAAATATTTTTCCTCTCGGGGATTGGGTCAGCGGGCGTTTCTCGCTTTGGTCTGCGATTGGTTTATCTGCCTTGTTAGCGGTTGGCTCAGATAATTTTAATGCGCTGTTAGAGGGTGCAACGGAGATGGACAAACATTTTAAAGAGACTGATTATTTGACAAATATTCCTGTTATTCTCGCTATTCTGGATGTTTGGTATCGCAATTTTTTTCATACAACCAGCCATGCTATTTTGCCTTACTCCTATTTGCTGCGTAGTTTCCCCAATTATTTACAGCAGCTGGAAATGGAAAGTAATGGAAAATCAGTTACTCTGGATAATGAACCTGTTGAGTATAAAACGGCACCTGTTATTTGGGGAGGGTATGGCACCGATAGTCAGCATTCTTTCCATCAACTCTTACACCAAGGGACAGATATGATTCCCGTTGATTTTCTGATTGCAGAAGAGAGTCATTATGGGGATTTTCAGCAAAAGAAATTATTGGCTCACTGTCATGCGCAGGCAGATACCCTGATGCAAGGCTGTGACGATTCTGTTCCTTATAAAAAACTGGTTGGAAACCGGCCAAGTACAATCAT
Source organism: Legionellales bacterium (assembly GCA_013043985.1). Taxonomy (GTDB): domain Bacteria; phylum Pseudomonadota; class Gammaproteobacteria; order UBA1113; family UBA1113; genus JABEVJ01. The sequence goes on from JABEVJ010000009.1 coordinate 4,174, forward strand.
TAAATTGTCAAAAATTACTCCTTTTAACTTAGGCTTACTGCTAGCTGCTTATGAACATAAGGTGTTTGTTCAAAGTGTCATATGGCGGATTAATTGTTTTGACCAGTGGGGCGTTGAATTTGCCAAGGTAGTTGCTAGGGGGATATATACCCAAGAGACTTCAAAATGCTAATTTCTGACTTGTTCTTTTACGCCGGAGTAATATTATAAAAACTTCACAATATGAGTAACTATTGCTCGTTTTTATAATATTACCTGACATAAAATAACCGCGTCATAAACTTAGCATTTTGAA
>JABEVJ010000107.1 GCA_013043985.1 Legionellales bacterium
ACTCAAGGAAATTATGAGGTTTGCAAAAATGATGCAAAAAGGAGTTCTTGAACTCGGGGATGAAAATGCTTGAAAACGAGATCTGCGGAGTTCTCAGAATAGTAGAGAACGAGCAGAAAGGAGAAGTTCGCGCAGCTTATGGAAAGGCGTTGTTAAAACAATTGTCAGATTTCTTATCTATTGAGTTTGGAAAAGGTTTTGATACAAGTAATCTTCGTAATATGCGAACTTTTTACCTATGTTTCCCAAAATGTGACGCACTGAGTCACAAATTGAACTGGACTCATTACCGAAGCTTAATGCGCATTGACAATTTGAACGCACGCGAATGGTATTTTAAAGAGGCTATTGAGCAAAATTGGAGTGCTCGTGCATTAGAGCGACAAATAAATATGTTGTATTATGAGAGGCTATTATCAAGTAAAAACAAAAAAGAAGTTGAACAAGAAGCCCAAGAAAAAACAGAGCCTTTTAAGGAGAGTAACAAAGATTACTTGCGCGATCCTTATATTTTAGATTTTTTGAACCTTCCCTCGCAACGTTTTTTAGAAAATGATTTGGAGCAGGGGTTAATTGATAATTTGCAAAAATTTTTACTTGAATTGGGTAAAGGGTTTGCTTTTGTAGAGCGACAGCAGCGTATTAGAACGGATGACCAAGATTTTTATATTGATCTTGTTTTCTATAATTTTAAATTGAAATGTTTTTTGCTAATTGACCTCAAATTAGGGAAGCTAACACATCAAGATGTTGGGCAAATGGATAGTTATGTACGCATATACGATCAGCATAAAAAAGGCGAGGACGATAACCCGACTATAGGACTTATTTTGTGCAGCAAAAAGAGTGAGGCTGTCGCTCAATATTCAGTTCTTACGAATAGCACGCAGCTTTTTGCAGCGAAATATTTACCCTATTTACCAAGTGAGGAAGAGCTAAAGTTCGAATTAGAGCGAGAGCGGTACCTTGTAATGAAAAAATTGGAAAAAAATAATTAAATATACGGACTCAAAAATAATTTTCACATTCTTATTGAATAAAGCAAACGAATGACCTAATTCAATTAGGCATTCCTTTTGTCCAACGATTACATGCTATATGGCTAAGTTCTCTAGCGCGAATGTTGTGTTTTTCAAAGTGATCTTGTTCATTTTCCGGTAAGGAGGCCAGTTGATACAAAAATAAATTGATATATTTGCAATTTTTGTTCACATCGATAGGTAAAACCCATCCGTTTTGCTTTGATTCAATCGTTCCTACCTCATTATTCAAGTCGATTTCATAAGATTTATCGGCGTAATACTTATCGAGGACATCCAAATGAAAAGAGCATACTTCCAAATAAATACCAGTTTTAATTTTATCCATATCAATATTTTCCTGCTTAGCAAGCAAAAATTTTCGCAGCATAATAGGTACTCCACAAAATTTAGACAATGAAGGTTATCGCGGGCGTTCTAACTATAGCATAAATGAATTTTATCTCAATCTGTCCAAAATTGTTTATACCGATTGGGTGATAGCTCGGTATAAATCACGGTATTTTTAATATTGGCATGACCCATATAACCCTGAATCGAGCGGGTATCCGTGCCTTTGTTGGCAAGATGAAAGCCGGTGCTGTGCCGGAGCATGTGAGGGTGAACGGATAAATTTAGCTCTGCGTGCTGACCTGCTCGGCTGATAATATGGTGGATGCTTCGGGTGGTCAGCGGTGCTTTTCGTTCGCTGACAAAAACATAGATCGAATTATCATACTCCCGCGCAAGTTTCCGTAATCCCCTTATCTCAACCCCTCGCAACGGGTGCGAACTGGGGTTGCCATTTTTTAACCGCGTAACATGGATGATCCCTTCTGCCAAGTCGACTTGCTCCCATTTTAAACAGGCGATTTCACTTGCCCGCAACGCATGACGAAACATGATCAGGATGAGCATATCATCTCGGTGTGGGTGTCTCCCCTGCTCTCTCGCTGCTTGGCGTAGTTTTTCAATTTCGGAGGCAGTCAAATATTCGCGTGTCCGGCGATCTATATTGAATTGCCTACGGGGTGGATTATTTAACTTTGCCATTTTCGGTGTTTGGTCGGTGCGCTCGTCCATCAATAAAACCCTGTAAATTTCAGAACGGCAGTATAACAACTTTGCGATAAATAGTCGATCTCGGCAATGTTTCGCAACTACTGACTTCTCTTCGATTTAAAATAATTAACGAATCCACAACATATCGTGTGGATCAATATAGCGTCCTCTCTTGTCGGGGTATAGCTATGTTCTTTTTTTGCATGAGCTACATCAGAGTCGCCCCTAAAGGCGTTTATTTTTTTTAAAATCTCACAAATATGTGAATCAAACGATTTGTCATTAGACAAAGACTTTATATTTTCACCAAGTCTTTTATTGTTTTTAAAACGATTATATAAAGTAGATTCAATTGCTTTGATAGACTCCAAGCATGAGTTATTAAAATCAGGATTTTTTAAAGAGTATAATTTTTCTGCTTTAATCAAATGGGTTTTTACGACATCATTAATAGCATTCTGATGAGCTGCTGTTACTGTTAAAATTGTCAAGTCGCAGGTAATTGGCTGTATAGTGTTTTCTATAACTCTGTATGCGGAGTTATTTTTCTCTAATGTGGTATTGATTTTTACAGAGAATTCTTTTTTTATTGTGCATCTTTCTAACATGAACTCGAGTATTTCATATATTTTTTGCCATGCTAAATTATCGTATAGCCCTTCAATTTTTTTGATAAAATTTTCTGGGTTTGGAAGCGAAGTAGATTTTTTGTGAAAGAATTCAGTCCATAGGCTTTTAGCTCGATCATCACGATAACTGCTGTCACCATATCCTGTACAGCCAAATGAAATAAAGTTTTTTTGTATTTCTTCATGAATTATTGTCCAGATATCATTTTTTAGGTTTTCATCTACCTCGTCAATCTGAATAGGTTTTGTCTTTTGATATCCTTGTCGTTCGCAAAATGTCATTTTCGTCACTCCAGCAACACCCGTATTAATTAAAGTGTAGTTTCGCATATATGTAAAGACAACATAATTTTTAATAAAAGAAAAATTTTTGCTGAAAATAGCCAATCTCGGCAATGTTGTGTTATAAATGAAAAGACAATAGCATACTGCCCCTCTTGGCTGGATAAACCATATGAAATATTTATTTGCGCATATAAAAACAAACCAAAAAAGGTATTGCAATATAGAAAAAACAACCTATAATGGCTATTAATTTTACTTTAATATTAAAAGCCAACTTCTCTTCAGCGAGTTACTGGCACAGGATGCGTAATGAAACAGGAAAACTCCTCTATTGGCTGCGATTTTGCAGTCTTTACTCGCTCGGTATACGCTCTAGATTTAACTTCTACACTTGAACGTCTGGTACAAGTTGACAAATGGCATAGCAAATCTGCCGAAGCAGCAATTGCACAATACCGAAATTTTTTAATTCTCCAGTGTGTCGCCATTTTTTGCTAAACCTTTTGGGACTCCGAGTCCGCCAAAAGGAGCAAAAAATTGGCGACAAGTATCGCCTGCGGCGTGCCCTCG
>JABEVJ010000108.1 GCA_013043985.1 Legionellales bacterium
AGCCGTACAACTCTCTGTTTACTCTATCACCTACGCACGCGGCTTTCGTACGGAATGACATCGAGCGCACAAAAATATTTTAGAAACTCGCGATCTCAAATACGATGGGTATATATACTCACCTGACAATTTAATAAACCAGGTTGCAAATTTTTTGATAAAAAACATTCTTTTCATCTTCAATTAAGGAATGATTAGGCGTATACTCGCGGTATGTTGCCTTGTTCTGAAAGCCCTTGGCAAAAAATGTTCATCCTGAATCGACTAAAAGCATTTATATGCAATCAAGGATAGCGCATATGTTTGGAATCTTTGCCACAAAATATCGCCGAGCTTCGGAAGCAAAAGCAGATTCATCCAATGTTATCAGAAAAAAATGGTTGGGTTATCTGCTCTTTGTTCCAATTGCTGCAGCGCTAGTATATTTGAGCAAAGATTTTCGTTTAGATATTTTTTTTCCGATCAAGCAAGTGCGCGTTGTCGATTCAGCAAACCATGTTGATCCAAAGGTGGTTAAAACAACCGTACTACCGGATGTTGAGTCGGGTTTTTTTCGGTTAAATATCAAAGATTTGCAAATGCGTCTAGAGCAGTTGCCCTGGGTGGCTGGTGTTGCTGTTATGCGAGAATGGCCGGATAAGGTCATTATTAATATTGACGAATATAAGCCCATAGCACGCTGGAACAAACAAGCACTCGTTACGCTAGATGGTACGGTATTTAGTCTTCAAGGTACGAATAAAATGCCTGCGCATTTACCGCTGCTCTCAGGGCCGGATACACAAGCACAAGAAATTGTATCTCGTTTTGTTGCCATGGATAGAATGCTAGCACCCTTGCATCGTCACATTGAAGCACTAGAGGTGAGCGATCGTCTCGCCTGGCGTATCATGCTGGATAATGCATTGCTCGTGAATTTGGGTGAGGCATCGCCTTTGCAGCGATTGAATGTATTTATCGGGGCTTATCCCCAGCTGATTGCCGAATCAGAGCGTCAGCCTGATTATATTGATATGCGTTATGACCATGGTATGGCAGTACATTGGAAAAATTGAGTTGTTCCACATTGGGACTTGAGATTGTGAGGAGTAGAATCATAAATGGCGAAAAAGCGTGAAAAGAACCTGATTGTAGGGCTGGACATTGGAACGTCCAAAATAGTCGCGCTAGTTGGCGAAGTTGCCAACGATGGCGGCATTGATCTGATTGGTTATGGAACACATCCTTCAACTGGTTTAAAACGAGGAGTCGTTGTTGATATTGATAGCACTGTCCAATCCATCCAGCGAGCAGTGGAAGAAGCCGAGCTTATGTCTGGCTGTCAGATTCATTCAGCTTATACGGGTATTGCTGGCAGCCATATTCGCAGTATGAACTCACATGGCATTGTTGCTATTCGCAGTGCAGAGGTCATGCCGTATGATCTTGAAAAAGTAATTGAAGCGGCCAAAGCGGTGGCTATTCCAGCTGATCAGCAAATTATTCACGTTTTACCTCAAGAATTTATCATTGATAATCAAGATGGCATTAAACAGCCGATTGGTATGTCAGGTGTGCGTTTGGAGTCTCGTGTTCACATGGTGACAGGCTCGGTGAGTGCCGCACAAAATATTGTAAAATGTGTTGGGCGTTGCGGCCTGGAAGTTTCCAATATGATTCTTGAACAATTGGCTTCAAGTTATGCAGTTTTGACGGAAGATGAAAAAGAATTGGGCGTTTGCATGATTGATATTGGCGGCGGCACAACCGATATTGCTGTCTTTACAGATGGAGCACTTCGTCATACTGCGGTTATTCCTATTGCGGGTGATCAAGTGACAAATGATATCGCTATTGCATTGCGCACACCCACACAAGCTGCGGAAACTATCAAGCTTAACCATGCTTGTGCTCTGGGTGGAATGGTTGCTATGGATGAAATGGTTGATGTGCCGTGCACAAATGATCGACCAGATAGAAAAATTTCACGCAAAATGCTTACAGAAGTGGTTGAAGCGCGTTATGAAGAACTTTTTCGGTTGGTGCAGGCAGAGCTTCGTCGCAGCGGTTTTGAAGACTTAATCGCTGCTGGCATCGTATTGACTGGTGGTGCTTCAAAAGTTGCTGGTGGTATTGAGTTAGCCGAAGTTGTTTTTTCGGTGCCTACTCGGCTAGGCATACCCACAAAGGTAAGAGGTATGCCGGAAATTATAGAGAATCCTATTTATTCGACAGCAATTGGATTATTGTTGTTTGGTTTTGAGCAGGAAAATACACCACACATGGATATGCCCATGCGTCCAGGGGTAAAGGGAGTTTTTGGGCGAGTGAAAAGTTGGTTTCAGGGTAATTTTTAACACTGATACTCAACGCACATGAGTTTTCGGTTTTCTGACTTGTCCTTTTCCGCCAGGTTGCACGATTAAAATGCGATAATATGAATAACTATTACCGCATTTTAATTGTGCAACCTGACGAAAAATGTCTACGTCATAAATCCCGAAAACTCATGTGCGTTGAGTATACATTTTTATTCAAGATTTTATGAGGGGAGAAATTAATAATGAGTGACTCAAGGGATGAAAGGAAGCTATCAGCTGTATTAAGGGTTATTGGTGTTGGCGGCGGTGGTGGAAATGCCGTTCAGCATATGATTGATATGCCGAATGCGTTTGAAAGTGTCGAGTTTATGGTAGCCAATACAGATGCCCAGGTATTAAAAAAAGCATCAGCACCGACCATGCAGCTTGGTGAGCAGATTACAAAAGGCTTGGGAGCAGGAGCCAATCCCGAGATTGGCCGCAAAGCAGCTGAAGAAGATATTGAAAAATTACGAGATTTTCTGGAAGGCACTGATATGCTGTTTGTCACAGCAGGCATGGGTGGCGGCACTGGTACGGGCGCGGCTCCAGTCGTGGCAAAACTGGCTAAAGAAATGGGTATTTTGACCGTTGCGATTGTGACTAAGCCTTTTTCTTTTGAAGGAAAAATGCGTTTGCATATTGCTGATGAAGGGATCTCGGAGTTAAGTCAGTACGTTGATTCGCTTATTATTATTCCAAACAATAAACTGCTGAGTGTATTGGGTAAAAATACCACTTTACTGAATGCTTTTGGGGCAGCGAATAATGTGTTATCGGGCGCAGTCCAGGGCATTGCTGAATTGATTACTTGCCCAGGCTTGATTAACGTTGACTTTGCGGATGTTCGCACGGTGATGTCTGAAATGGGTATGGCTATGATGGGCACTGGTATTGCTTCGGGTGAAAACCGTGCTCGTGATGCAGCCGAAGCGGCAATTGCAAGTCCGCTGTTGGAAGATATTAATCTGAGTGGTGCAAAAGGCGTGCTAGTTAATATTACTGCTGGCATGAATATGTCAATTGGTGAGTTTGTTGAGGTAGGTGATACCTTGAAGAATTTCACTTCAGAGAATGCAACTGTGGTGGTTGGTAGTGTGATTGATCCTGATATGGGTGATGATATGCGGGTAACTGTCGTTGCGACTGGATTAGGTTATGCGACAACCAAGGTTGGCAAGTTTGGAGCGGGTATTCGGGCTGATGGTTCATTAGATTATCAAAAACTGGATCGCCCAAGTGTTCTGCGCAAGCAGCCTTATGCGTTTCAAGCTCAATCAGCCAAACCTGCTCCGGCTCCGGCTGCTGCCAGTGCGGAGATGGATTATCTGGATATTCCAGCCTTTTTGCGCCGTCAAGAAGAGGAAACGCATTAGGTTTGAATTATATTTAAACGTAGTGTTACGACTCAGCTCTCTACGAGGGTAATACGGGGGATATCACCCCGTATTACCCTTTTCCATAGAGTAGCTTTTTTATAAAGAATTAAACATCAGAATTTCTTGTATGGGCTATTATTTCCAGCCTCTGGCGCATTTGATTGATGCTTATCTTTCAATAGAGTATCAGAGCCGTTGTTATTGTTTGGTGATGGATGAAGACCATGAGAGAGTAGTCCAGCGAATAGTGCCGTTAATGGTGCGAGCTTGATTTTTTCTTTTGCTGCTTCTTGATTACATTGAAAGAATGCTTGCCCTACATTTTTTGCATAGTTAATCGGCGTAACGGGTAGTTCTGATTGTACCGATACCAGTTGATTTTGTTGTTTAATACTTTGACGAAATCCATTCATAAATTTTGGAAAATCTTCATTGCAGTAATGGCTCGTAGTAGATTCCAACTGCCGTTTTTAGGGTAAACAAAATTGACTTTTCACTCGTTTAACCTGCATTATTACACTTTCAGTTTTATTAAGGATGAAGAAACATGAGTTTTAGGCTAAAAGCAGGATTTATATTAGTCACACTGGGATTGAGCGCAATAGCCCTTGCTGGCGAACCCGGTAATAATATCGTTGTACCAAGTGGCATAACGGTACTAGCCCCTGACAGTGAAGGCGTATGGTCTTTTGGTGCCGAAGCGCTATACATGCAGCAAGGAAGCAATTTTCAATATGCCAGTACAGGTTTTGAGACACTGGAGCAGCATAATCTAACGGCAGGTAATCAATGGGATTGGGGTGGTGAAGCGGATGTTTCTTACCTGTTTCCAGGCAGCCGCCGCGATGTTCGTTTAGCCTATACCTATCTAAACTTTAACTCAAAAGACTCAGTGTCATCACCAGGCAATGTTACTCCCTTTGCGTACGATTTTCCGGCAGATGTCAATAGCGGAGAAGGACATGACAAAGAAACCTTAAATCAAGTAGATTTGGTTTTTGGACAATGGATGAATGTGGGTAATCGTGTTGATCTGCATCCTTTTATGGGGCTGCGTTATGCTAATCTTCGTGCTAAGAACACTGATACCTTTAATGGGCTTGGTGCTACTCCGCCCGCCTCAACTGGCTTATATGAGACAGATGATAATACCAGCAACTTCCAAGGCGTTGGTCCGCGGGCAGGTTTTGATACTAATGTCAATTTAGGCTATGGATTTTCTATCGTGGGTACTTTTGCTGGCGCATTAGTTGTCGGAAACCTTGATTCGAAAATGAGTTATAACTACTATGCTCCGGCTACGAGTGCTTTTTCTGGCGGCTTTGACTATCCAAATGACTCAAGCACCCTTGTTGTTCCAGAATTAGATGCTGATTTGGGGCTTAATTATGCCTATGCAATTAATGAAAAGACCTCAATGGATGTGAGTGTTGGTTACCAGGTTGTTAATTATTTTAACGCCGAAGAACTTAATTTTTCTGATGCCACGTATCCCAATAGTGTTAATACATTGACTGATTTCAGTTATCAGGGTGTTTACCTCCGGCTTCAGGTTAATGTTGCTTAAGTCCTGTTTCGAGTGATTGATCGTGACTCGTAAAGTTAGGCTGACTTTGCGAGCACATACAGGAAATATAAAAATGAAAATGATCTATGTTTCTTTAATTTTATCACTTCTCTTTTCAAACAGCATATTGGCTGAGACAGCTGGCAGCCAGGCCGAACCCAGTACAACGACGCTGGAAATAAATAAAACATTTGCTGCAACTTTACCGTTTAATGACACCAACGATTTCATTGCAGCTCAGAAGGGATTGATTGCAAGACCAAGTTCACTGATCATAAAAGGAGAGAAGGGGAATCTCGTGTGGGATTTGTCACCTTATCTTTCTTTTGAAGGTTTAAATACGCCTGCGCCTGATACGGTCAATCCAAGCTTGTGGCGACAAGCTCAATTAAACTCCCTGTATGGTCTTTATGAAGTGACTGACGGAGTTTATCAGGTACGTGGTTATGATATTTCAAATATGACAATTATTCGAGGCAAAACTGGTTATATCGTTGTAGACCCGCTGGTTTCTACGGAAACAGCAAAAGCTGCTTTGGCTCTTTTTTACCAATATTTTCCCAAAAAACCAATTATTGCGGTTATTTATACCCATAGTCATATAGATCATTTTGGTGGGGTTCGAGGGATTATTTCAACCAAACAAGTTGAAAATAAACAGGTTGAAATTATTGCACCGAAAGGATTTATGTCAGCAGCGATTAGTGAAAATGTATTGGCCGGAAACATGATGTCGCGTCGGGCGATGTATATGTATGGCATTTTGCTGCCAAAAACAGCTACTGGACAGGTTGATACGGGTTTGGGGAAATCCACTTCGGTGGGAACCAATACCTTGATTCCACCGACAGTGACAATTACGCACACGGGACAAACCCTGCAAATTGATGGTTTAACGTTTGTGTTTCAGTATACTCCTGGCACTGAAGCACCAAGTGAAATGAATTTTTATATTCCTCAATATAAAGCGCTTTGCATGGCAGAAAATACGTCGCGAACCATGCATAATCTTTATACTTTGCGTGGAGCACAGGTACGGGATGCGCAAGCTTGGAGCAAAGATATTACAGAGAGTATCAAGCTTTTTGGAAATAAAACAAATGTGATTTTTGCAGGTCATGGTTGGCCAACCTGGGGTCAAGCAGAAGGCATTGATTATCTGAAAAAACAGCGAGATGTATATAAATATATTCACGATCAGACCCTGCGATTAGCCAATGAGGGTTTTACGATGAATGAGATTGCCAGCATGGTGAAGCTTCCGCCTGCGTTGCAGCAAGTTTGGTCTGATCGGGGTTATTACGGAAGTGTCAGTCATAATGTAAAGGCCGTCTATCAAAAATATATTGGCTGGTACGACGGCAACCCTGCGCATTTGAATCCTTTACCGCCTATTGATGAAAGTAAAAAAATGGTGGAGTACATGGGCGGTGAAGAAGCTGTCATGAAAAAAGCTCAGAAAGATTATGATGCAGGAAATTACCGCTGGGTCGCGGAAGTGATGAATTATGTTGTTTTTGCCAATCCTTCCAACCAGGTTGCCAAAGACCTAGAGGCTTCTGCTTTCGAGCAATTGGCGTATCAATCTGAAAATGCAACCTGGCGCAATATTTATTTGACAGGTGCACAAGAGCTGCGTCTTGGCATGAAACCCTTTGCAGCACCTGATACGGCTTCGGCAGATATCATTAGGGCTATGCCGCTGAATATGGTTTTTGATTATTTGGCAATTCGTTTAAATGGACCTAAGGCTAATGGTAAACATTTTTCGCTGAATCTAATTTTCCCAGATATTCATCAGCGATATAATTTACAGCTTGAAAATTCAGTATTAAATTATTATGAAAATGTGGGAGATACCAAGGCAGACGTCACGATTACCATGGATAAAAAAGTGTTAGATGATTTAACCTTAGGCAAAATAACCGTAAAACAAGCTGTGAATGAAGGGGAAATTAAAATAAAAGGAAATACACAGGAATTAGGGGATTTATTTGCTTTGTTTGATAAGTTTAATGTGTGGTTTAATATTGTGACACCGAAGTAGTATGTAGAAATTACTTGTTTTACACCTGTCAAAATATGACAGGTGCAAGCTCGATGCTTAATTTATTATTTTTACTTCATTGCGGCAACACTGACATAAAGATACGCGGCAGGTCTATCGCGGGAGCCATTCATTTTTTCAACATAAGCACTCTTGATACGATTTTGCTTGATGAGTTGCTGAACCGTAGGGATGAGTGCTCTTGTAACATAACCTGCTTTTTGCTCATTAATAATAATAGTTATTGCATCTTCGGCACGTTCTTCATAAAAGCTGGGTAAAAAAGAGGCCTCTGCACCTATTTCAATAGGGTTGTTTTGTTGATTATAGCGAAATCCTGTTATTTCCAGTAAGAATTCATACTCTTTTTCAACATCTTCAAAGGGATTAATAACGGAAAATCCATCTGTAGGTAATTTTGCCCCTGTATAGGCTAATAGTGCAAAATCACTGAATGTTGCATCGGGTTTAATTCTGAAGTTTTCTAAATATTCTGAGAAATCTCCGCGAGTTCGAGGCGGTAAACGACTCATAAAGGTATCGAGAGCATTCTCACGCGTGTTTGTACGTTCTCCAAATAGGGAGTCCAAAAAATTGAACTCTCTAAGTTTGTTTGCTTCTATGAAATCAGGGGTATTGACAAGATAAGTTAAAGTTGAATCATCACCTACACGATTAATTTCAGCAACCGTATAGCGAGTGCGATACCGCTCATCAGATGGTTGCCAAACTAATAGCAGCTTTGTGGGTTCTATCATGTGATCTATAAAGCGCATTTTATTTTTCCATCGTGCTTAAGAGAGATTGATGTCGTCGGTGAAGTAATTCTAGCATAAAATTTGCTCTTTCCCTAGTGAGTCGGTCAGGAAGCTCAAATTTAACAAGATCGTTAAGAATAATATTAAAGTTGTCATAGCTAACTTGTTTCAAACAATTTAGTATGATTTCGCCTATTTCTGGATATTCATTTGAGATTTTTTTCAGCATTTCGGCATGTTGTACGCCTTTTCTATTTTTCTTGGGGGGAGTTGATTTATCAAAACTCCACAGTATGTGGTGGCAACCTTTCCTTATATAATTTTCAAAATCAAAGGCGTTAAAATTATCTGAGGAAACTTCATAGCCCATACTTGCCCCATTATCGAATATAGGTGACATACGCACTATCAGCCTTTGTTTTGATGTCATATCATTATTGTGATAATTTGTAGTGATGATGATTTTCCAATTATCTTGATGGCGATCTATATTTCCAATCAATGCATCAAATGTAAAAATTTTTGCCCAATAGCTTTTCCATCCATCATTTAAAATAAAATCGCTATCGTTACTCCAACTTTCAAAAAGTTTTACAATCGTTTGAAAATTATGTTGTGTTCCTTTTCTTTGATCAAAATCGGAGATAAGGGCTTCAAAAAAACGCCCACCAGCGATGAGTGTTTCATCTTGCGATGATAAGGGCATAGAAAGCTCGTTATTTTGTTCAATAATGGATAAAAAAGTTTTTGGCGGTGGTAAAACCCACTCTACTAGCGCGCCCGATTGTTTTCGCTGGCTATCATAAGCCACAAATGTAGGAGTTACTGGAACACTCATCTGCAAGCCCAAACGATAAGCGAAAATTTCAGTCCAAAATTGCTCAGGACACCAAACAGAACGTGCTCGTTTAAAGAGATATTGATGATTCGGTTTTAAAAAAGTATACAAGGGTTTATCAACACAATATAGAAGTGCTTTTGGGCACTTTCCTTCAGGATATTGAGTATACTCCTCATATCTCGCCCAATCGGTTACATCAATCAGTTGCTCTGGTAATTGTTCCATATTATGAGTAAGCCTTTAATTTTTATTACATTCCTACAACTTCCCCACCCGCTTATAAGGCAAATACCTTGGATGCCACATCAATTTTTTGATATAAGTTTCCAGATCAGTATCTGGTTCAACGGAAGCATTTCCCTCATCCAATACCTGTTTTGCCACGACCACGGCAATTCGCTCGGCAACCTCACGTGCTTGTTCAAGCGACGGCAAGAGAGGAGCGAGTGGATCTTTTGCAATGGGAGAAAACTCACTTAATGCTTGGCACGCTGCCCAAAGTGTATCATTGGTCAGCCGTTTCGCTTGCACCGCAATTAATCCTAATCCCAGACCAGGAAATACAAAAGCATTATTGCATTGCCCAATTCGAATATCGCGTTGATGATAATTCACATTGGCAAAAGGACTGCCTGTTGCAATCAAAGCCCTGCCTTCAGTCCATTCAATTATGTCTTGTGGAGTGGCTTCACAACGCTCAGTTGGATTTGATAAAGATAAAATAATAGGTCGTCCAGTGCTGGCAGCCATTTCTTTTATGATGCTTTGAGTAAACGCCCCCGTCACTGCCGAACAGCCAATTAAAACAGTCGGATGAATATTATGTACCACATCGGCAAGGGTGATGATATTACTATCATTTAATTGCCAGAGGGCAGTTTCTTCCGCAGGACGCGCATAAATAGACTGAAAAGGCGTTAAATTAGTTAAATGATCAGTCAATAAACCTGGGCGATCAATTAACCAGAAACAAGCACGAGCTTCTTTTTCACTCAAACCTTCGCGCTTCAATGCATCAACAATTTGATCAGCAATACCTGTTCCTGCTGTACCTGCACCAAAAACCACAATACGTTGATCCCGAAGTTGCTCGCCTTTTGCATGAACAGCAGCCAATAGTGCAGACAAGGTGACTACGCCCGTACCCTGCATATCATCATTGAAGGTGCACATTTTATCTTGATAACGCTCAAGATTGTGACGCGCATTATCACGGCCAAAATCTTCCCAATGTAAAAAGACATTTGGGAACTTCTTACGTACTAAGCCGACAAACTGGTCAATAAAATCATCATATTCTTGGCCGCGCAGTCTTTCATGACGCCATCCAAGATAAAATGGATCAGCCAATAATTTTTCGTTGTTTGTTCCTACATCCAATTGAATAGGCAGCGTTCGATTAGGATCAATGCCGCCACATAGCGTGTACACCATCAGCTTGGCAATGGGAATATCTATTGCTCCAATTCCCTGATCACCAATTCCCAATACTGCTTCGCCGTCAGTGACCACGATCACCTCAATTTCAGGATTTGAGCGGTTGCCTAAAATAGCTTCCATTTTATCGCGCTCAAGATAAGATAAATACAGCCCGCGTGGACGCCGGAATTCGGTGCTGAATTCTTTTACCGCCGTACCCACAATGGGTGTATAAACATAAGGCATCATGGTGGCTAAGTATTCACTCACTAGTTTGTAGAAAAGCACTTGATTGGTATCATGTAAATCGTTTAAATAAATATTGCGTTTAAGATCGCTAGTATAGGCTTCAAACTGCTTATAGCTGCGCTTGACCTGTTCATTCAGTGTTTCTATACGGGCGGGCAATTTGCCTGTTAAATTAAATTCCTCTCGCTCTTCTTGACTGAAAGCAGTGCCTTTATTGAGTTGATGTACACCAAGCAATAACTTGCCAGCGATTGAGGTTAAAATATACTCATCGCCGTCATCGGAGCAGCATTTTTTAAAATCCAGCATTTTGCTTTTATCCCATTTTAGGTTAATCTGTTAAGTATGGTTGCGAGTATACCTCCTGTCTTTCCAGTTTACGAGTAGGGTGTGTTGAGTATACCCAAACAACTTCAAAAATAGGCAAAAAAATGTCATCTACTTTAATCACCATGAGTCCCAAAATTTACGATTATTATCTCGACCACACCGTCAGGTCGAACTCGATCTTAGAATCGTTGCTGGCTGAGACGCTTGAAATGCCCATGGGTGATATGCAGATTTCACCTGAGCAAGGTGTTTTTATGCACTGGTTAGTTAAAGCAATTGGCGCCCGAAAAGCAATCGAGCTTGGTACATTCACAGGTTATAGCGCTATGTGTATCGCACAGGCTTTGCCGGAAGATGGTAAGCTCATCACCTGTGATATTAATTCAGAATGGACGGCCATCGCCAAACGATATTGGGAGGCTGCTGAGGTGTATAATAAAATTGAACTCAGATTAGCCCCAGCATTGGAAAGCTTACAAGCGCTGCTCGATGAGGGGCAAGCAGGCACGTTTGATTTTGCTTTTATCGATGCGGATAAAGCTAATTACTTATCTTATTACGAAATGGTTCTTGCTCTCGTGCGAGGAGGCGGCGTGATTGCCATTGATAATGTACTTTGGCATGGCGCTGTTGCCAATAAGCTTGATACCAGCAGATCGACGCAGGTTATTCGTCAGCTTAATCACAATCTTAAGGAAGACGAGCGTATTGATCTTTCTATGTTGCCAATCGGGGACGGTCTTACATTAGCAATGAAAAGGAAGTAAACACATGACGATTTCTCCAAATAATCCAATGGGAACAGAGGGTTTTTCGTTTGTTGAATTTGCAACTTTGCAGCGTGCAAAGCTTGAGGAGCAATTTCATGAGATGGGTTTTGTCCTTGTTGGTGACCATGATGCTCAATCAATGACACATCATGAGCAAGGCGACATCCATTTTTTGATTAATACCAAGCAGGGCACTAAGGCCTCTCTCTTCGCTGAAAAACATGGTGCCGCAGCTTGTGGCATGGGGTTTCGAGTGGCAGATGCAGGTTATGCTTTTGATAGAGCGGTTAAATTGGGTGCAAAACCAGTTAAAGATGCAGATTTACCTTTGCCAGCGATTTGGGGTGTGGGTGGGTCAGTTTTATATTTTGTCGATACATTACTGGAAAATGCGTTATTTACTCAATTCTTTCAACCACAAAATCGCGTGCTGACCCAAACACGAGGTGTTGGACTCCGTTATATTGACCATCTCACCCATAATTTAAATCGCGGACATATGGATGAATGGGCTGATTTTTATACTCGTTTATTTAATTTCTCCCAAATCCGCTATTTTGATATAAAAGGAAAGCAAACGGGTTTGATAAGTCGTGCAATGGGCAGCCCATGCGGCAAAATCAAGATACCTTTAAATGAATCGGTTGATGATAAATCTCAAATTGAGGAATTTCTCCATGAGTTTCATGGCGAAGGAATACAGCATATTGCACTGGCGACAGAGAGTATTTACGATACGGTAGAGCACTTGCGCAAAGACGGCATTGAGTTTATGGATGTACCCGATACTTACTACGAAATGATTGAAGATCGTTTGCCAGATAATGGAGAGGATGTTACTAGGATGCACAAAAGCTACATTTTGATTGATGGTAATACAAGAGAAGAGCCTAAGAAAGTATTGTTGCAGATTTTTACTAAAACGATGTTGGGTCCTGTTTTTTTTGAAATTATACAACGTAAAGGTGATGAGGGATTTGGTGAGGGAAATTTTCAAGCATTATTTGAGTCTATTGAGCGAGATCAAATTCGCAGAGGAGTTTTGTAAGATGAAACTCTATAGCTATTTTCGTTCCAGTGCTGCTTTTCGAGTACGGATCGCATTAAATTTAAAAAATGTTGATTATGAAATCATACCTATACACCTGACCAGAGAGGGCGGGATGCAGCATTCAGAGTCTTACCTTACCGTGAATCCGCAAGGTCTTGTGCCTGCACTTGAGCATCAAAACCACATTATTACCCAATCAATGGCAATTATTGAATATTTAGACGAAATGTATCCTCAACCAACGTTGTTGCCTGAGAACCCTTATGTACGTGCACAAGCTCGTGCGCTTGCTTTATCAATTGCCTGTGATATTCATCCCATCAATAATTTACGAGTATTAAATTATTTAACCCATGACTTAAAAATAAGTGATGAAGAAAGAAAGCGCTGGTATATGCATTGGATTGAACTTGGCTTTAGTGCTATAGAACAGCAACTAAAGGCACATAGTGGTAAAGAATACTGTTGTTTTGGAGCTCAGCCATCAATTGCGGACATTTTTTTAATTCCGCAGGTGATTAATGCACGGCGTTTCCATATGGACTTAACCGCTTTTCCGCGCATTGTTGATATAGAGCAATATTGCCTGTCACTGCCTGCGTTTATCAACGCTTTACCTGCTAATCAGCCGGATGTCGAGTTGTAAACCCTAAATATGAAACGCTTCGGGTATATGGTCTCCGCGATAGAGATTGCGAGTTTCTGACTTGCTCTTTTCCGCCCTATGAAATAATTAAAACTGCACAATATGAGTAACTATTGCTTGTTTTAATTATTTCATAGGACGAAAAATAGCAGCGTCATAAATCTCGCAATCTCTATCGCGGAGACTATATTCACCGCGTTTGAAATTCTGAGATATTTTAGAAACCAGGAGCTTGTGGCGGAATTGGTTCCGGCTTCGGATTGGGTAATGTTCGACTAACTGGTGTCAGGACAAAATAATTTTCATCGTTGTGCTTTCCATAACTTAACACTGAAAATCGGGTTCCAGGCATACACAGCAATTCTTTCTCCGAAGGGAAACAGGAGTAAGCACTGATCGGTTTGGCTTCTTTATTCTGGACAACTAATGTATGCGATTTTGCATTATTAACAGAAAAAGAGCTTTTCTCTTTAAAGTTACTGCCACTAAAAAAACCAAACTCAACAAAAGAAGCGTTTCTACTGAAGTGCTCTTTACGTCTCTCGATCTCTTGCTGGGGTAAAAAACTGCTCTCGACACGATATACTTCGCTATTTTTTTCTTCATCTTGCAGATTCAGTTTTTTTAAACCAGAGCTTGCAATAGCAATCGTAGATAAAAGCAGTATCGGGTTATCTTCAATAAATTCAGAAATTTTAGATTTTTTTTCGTTTTTTAGAGCATAATCACGCAAAAAAGAATTAAAATATTTGTACAATTCCATTGTATAAAGGAAAATGGCTTCTTTTTCACTCAGCTTAAGCAAGTCAGGATCAATTCCCTCAGCTTGTTCTCCTTCACTGAAGTAATCTTTTTCTAAAAAAGAATAATGCATTTCTGCTTGTTTCCAATAGATATCGAGATATTGCTTGTAACGATCATATGTGGCTAAAGAAATTTCAATATGCTCGAAACAAGGGTCTTCTCGTAATATTTCTGTAATATTGTAGAGTTCACTGTTTTCCCAACAAACGGTGAGCTCCCCTGAGGCGTTATAATCAAAGACGATGCTTTGGCTTTTATCAGGAGCAAGAATATTTTCTATTATCAGACTCAGTTCGCGCTCAGATTTTTTTAATGGCAGGGGGCCATAGAAATACTCTTCTTGCTCGGGATCTTTTGCAAGTGAAGCTGTAAGCTCTAAATAATATTTAGATTGATCGGGATTTTTAGGATCAGGTTTAACGGCAGGAAGTGGTGGCGCATTAATTACGGGAGCAGATTCAACGGCAGGCAGTGACGGCGCATTAATTATGGGAGCAGCTTTCGGATGCAGAGCATTCAT
Organism: Legionellales bacterium; assembly: GCA_013043985.1. GTDB lineage: Bacteria > Pseudomonadota > Gammaproteobacteria > UBA1113 > UBA1113 > JABEVJ01. The sequence continues at coordinate 14,721 of JABEVJ010000108.1, forward strand.
TACCTTCTTCACCATATACATACTCACTTATTTAGCAGCTTGTTATGTATAGTAACATTCAATTATTAGTGATATCTTAGGCAGTGTGAGTTAAATATGAATAATTATTACTTATTTTAATTGATTATTATGTCGAAAAAGAGCAAGTCAGAAAACCGAAAACTCATGTGTGTTGAGTATATAGTCGCTGTCGCATAATATGCAATAGAGACAAATATTGGACAACGAAGACGTCATTGCGAGGAGTTTACGACGAAGCAATCCAGAAAGTAACTTATTGATTTTGCAAAATTTTTCCTGGATTGCTTCGTCGCTGCGCTTCCTCGCAATGACGCCTTCGTTGTCCAATATTTTTGCTTTTATTAATTACGCGACAGCGACTATATACCCCTCGTACTTCAAGATGAGAGCAAAAAATCTTCCAGAGTAATGCCTATAATTCGCGCCGTATCGAAATGATTTTTGTTAATCACGGTGAGTTTGTGATGCTGAAAATTTGTAAGAAACCATGTAAAGTTGACTGGATTAAATGACCCGGATTTAACCTCAATAAATCGGTTTTCTTCGGGAAGCACAAAATCAATTTCATGCTCTTTCGATTGCCAGAAATTCAGATGCTCAGGTAAATCACCCTCTCCCTTTATACAAATCCGACGCCATATTTCCTGTGCCACAGTCCACTCAAAAATAACGCCTAAGTCCTCACCAAGCATTTTTAATGCATCAATTGAGCGTGGCTTTTTGGGATGGCAACTTAGTGCAACATTTAAATTAATAAAATGATATTTGCAGGGCTTTCGGAAAAGAGATATCCCGCGCTCATTATCATAATGAAAAGAAGGGATGACAGCCATGAGATCAATTAAAAGATCGATATATCCTTGGGCGGTGGTATTATTCGCTAATCCACTTTCACGAGCGAGTTTCGCTTGTCCAATAGGTGTGCCTGCCATGCGATAAAGACTTTGCAATACGGATATTAAATGCGCTCTGGAACGGCCACTGGCAGCAAATTCACCAAAAATCCAGTCTGTGGCGATGGTTGAAATATATTCCGGTATGCGACCTGTGCTTGCCAATGCATTAATGGCAACAGGCGAGCCACCGGATAATATGTAAGCCATTAATGAGTCAGTTTTAAAAACCTGACCGCATTTTTCAAGAAATTCAGCGTAAGAAATCGGCGTAAAAATATAATTGGTACGGTTTAATTTGCCTTTTCTACCGGGCAGACGCTCGATGCCACGTCGTAAATCAGTCGCTTTAGAGCCTGTTGTCACCAAGAGAGTGTTTTTTAATTCATTACCGTCAATAAGTCGTTTAATTGCCTTTTCCCAATCAGGAATGGCGGTAATTTCATCTATAAAAAGACGTTTAACGATAGCAGTTGTTGAGAATAACTCATTTAATATTTTAATTTCATTGATTAAGTGGAGATAGTCACTGATTTCATCACAATTTAAATATAAAGCACTTCCCGCACCAAATTGTTTTATCGTTAAAGCAATCTGGCCTTCAAGCCAAGTACTTTTACCATACTGCCTTGGGCCGCGGATAATAATCAAGCCGGGTTCAGTAGGCAGGGGATCTAAACCAAAATCTTGTTTAAAAACAAAGGGAACATCTTTTAGATTATTGAGATGAGGTAATACGCAGGGTCTTGCAAACTCACCGATGATAAGGCATTGATTTATTTCACTGTTATCCATTAGTTTACTCTCTCGTGCTAACGTTCTAAACGTTAGTATATCTAACGTTCTAAACGTTAACAAGTCTAACGTTCAAAACGTTAGGAGGCCTAACCTTTTAAACGTTAAAGCTTAGCCGGTTGAGGAGGCAGCTGCATTGAGAATAGTGCTAGTCAGTGTTCCAGTTATAGCTGCTACAGTCCATGGAAGCCGTAATCGACGTGATTCCTACGCTGATAGCTGTTGCTATACCATTTGATGGATTGATGGTGGCTTTACTAATGTCCGATGAGTGCCAGCTAACTGAAGTCGTGATATCACGTGTCGTTCCATCGGAGAAATACCCAGTTGCCGTTTAATCTTTCTTTTAATCTTCCTTAAAACGGTTCAACAATCTGCAAATTTTCAAATACTGCTTTTAAACGCGCAGTATCCTGTTCCAGAAACAGCAGTTTCAGATGTGGTCCCGCATCCTGAGTAAAATAAACCTGCATTCCTTCAGCACGAAGCTGCCAAATTTTCTGCATAGCCTCTAAAGTTGCAGAAGAGCTGTAAATGACAGGAGGCCATGATGCCATGAGGGTTGCGTGCATGGCAAGAGCATTATTTTCAGCCGCTTTGCCTAATTGCTCAATATCACGCATGGCAATGGCTGTTTGAATCTGTGCCAAATCTTGTTTAACCTGCAATGGCCAACTTTGATAAAGCACAGAGCTATTTACTGTTCGTTGCATCGCTTCACGTGAACTAACGGGTTTTGCTTGTTGGTGAAAGATCAATAAGCCAATTCGCAGGTCTGACCATGTTTGCGTAAGTGGTATGCCGTGACTATCCATGCCATCACTTCGTTCACCACATTGCCATAGCACAAAACCTGGCCATAAAGAGCGACATGCGCTGCCACTTCCCAAACGAGCAAGAATGGATAAGGTTTTTTTGTCGAGTGACCAGTCAAAAAATGCCTGCAAAGCCAGTACCAATGCGGCAAATCCACTGGCAGAAGAGGCAAGACCCGCAGCAACTGGCACGTCACTATAAGTGTCAATGCGAAGATGCCAAGTCGCTTCACCTCGAAATAGGTCTAAAAAAGCAATTAATTTTTGTGCAAAAGGCGTGATTCGTTCAACAAATTTTCCATTGAGATAAATGCTGTCTCGATCCTCATCAATCAAGCTGACCTGAGTGCGGGTGCCGAGTGAGGGCAGGGCAATAGACAAACTGGATGTGACAGGCAAATTGAGCACTTGATCGCGCTTGCCCCAATACTTGCATAGGGCAATATTGATAGGGGCGAAAACGGTACTGGGGGAGGTATCAGGCACTTGGTTTTGTCCTGATAATAGTTGGTCAATGATGTCATGTTTGTTGAGTGTCATGCAGTATTCACTTTATAAATATCAAATCGGTGATGGGGTGTTTCAATTATAAAATCAACGGGCGCAGCATCGTCAAGCACAGGCGCATAACCAGGTCGTTTGACAACAACCCGCTTGGTAGCACATCGTAATGCAGCCTGAAATAATAGCTGATTATCCGTCATGTCGCCATGCGTTAATCGCTGCAGTATTTGCATATCTTTTTTGACTAAAGCACTTTTTGTGCGTGGCGGAAAGAGAGGATCAAGATAGACAACGTCAGGTTTTTGTTCGAGTGTATCAAGCATGGAAATTGCATTGGCTTGTATCAGCTCCATCGATAAGGCTTGATTCTGAAGCAATCGCAGCAACCCATCGCGAAGCAGAGCTGCGACGATAGGATGTTGCTCTATCAGCGTGACTTGACAGCCCAGAGAGGCCAGAATAAAAGCATCGCGCCCCAGGCCAGCTGTCGCATCAACTACATAAGGTCGATACTGGCTTTTTATGCCAACTGCTTTTGCAACGGCTTCCTGTTGCAGTGCCTGCTTTTGACGGTAGGCCAAGCTGCCTTGAACAAAATCAACCGTCAAATACATAACGGGCTTTTTAAGTTGCCAGCACAAGGATAATTTATAGTCACGCTCAAGCAATAAAAACTCATAATCGGGATCAGGGAAAGCGACTGCTGGCAATGCAAGCGTGAAGGCAAGCTGTTTCATTTGTTCGCTATTGGCCAACACTGCAATACGTATGGCGTTAGGTACCAATCACACTACTCCAGACAATTTCAATGACGCGGTCTAGCCATGCGGTATAGTTCTCAGGATGTTTTTTTATATCCTGATGCAAGTGCACTATATCTATCCAATGATAATCGATGGCTTCATCAGGATTTAGGATGATGTTAATATCGGAGTTTGTTATGGCAATAAACACATGATCGAGTTCATGCTCAGTAAGATTATTATCTAGGGATGCTTGATAAACAAAGCTGTCAGCTAAAATAAGAGGTGCTGTGATACCCATTTCCTCTTTCAGGCGTCGCTCCGCAGCGTGAAGAGTTTGCTCACCCGGACGAGGATGACTGCAGCAAGTATTGGTCCATAAACCACCACTGTGGTATTTTCCATGCGCTCGTTGTTGTAATAAAATTTGCCAGGCGTCATTTTGTTTGCGCAACACACAGACGGAAAAAGCTCGATGCAGCAGGCCTAATTCATGAGCTTTTAATTTTTCTTCAGTACCGATTTCGTTGTCATGCTCGTCAACCAGAATGACTGAATTATGAGGGGATGAGATCAATTTGCTTCTGCCTTTTGTCGCGCTGTTTAAAGTGATATAATATGCCAATTTTTTAACAATTTAACAAGGGCATACCCTTTTATATGACAAAGTTTGCTTCAGTGCCCATGCACACAATCGGTCCAATTCAAATTCGTGGTGAAGAGGTCAATGATCTCGTCAACGTTCCGCTGGCCACTTACGAGACACCGCTCTGGCCAACAACCAACCGGGGAGCTAAAGTTTCTCGACAATCGGGTGGTATTTTAGCTACCATAATTGACGAGCGCATGACCCGCTCCATTGCACTCGAGGCCGATAATGCACAAACTTGCCTGAGTGTTACTCATGCAATTAAAGAGCGCAGAAATGAGTTAGATGAAATCGTTAATCAGGCAAGTCGTTATACCCGTCTGATCGATATGCACCATCAAATAGTGGGTAACCTGTTTTTTTTACGATTTGAATTTACGACGGGTGATGCCTCAGGGCACAATATGGTCACGCAAGCAGCCGATAACCTTATGAAATGGTTATTACAGCATTATCCGCAACTGAAGCACATTTCGGTATCTGGTAATTATTGTGTTGATAAAAAAGTTTCTGCTGTGAATGGAATTTTGGGTCGAGGCAAGTATGTTGTTACCGAGATGATTATTCCACGAGCCGTCTGTATTGAAACACTTAAAACCTTGCCTGAAAAAATTGCTGAATTGAATATCAAGAAAAATTTAATTGGCAGCATTATCGCAGGTGGCATTCGTACGGCCAATGCACACTTTGCCAATATGTTACTGGGCTTTTATCTGGCGACTGGACAGGATGCTGCAAATATTGTGGAAGGTTCACAGGGTATCGTTCACGCTGAAATGCGCGGCGACGATTTATATTTTTCAGTAACGGTGCCGAATATTATTGTCGGTACCATAGGCAATGGCAAACATCTGCCTTTTGTCCAGGAAAATATGGAATTAATGGGATGCGCTGCCGACGTGGAGCCTGGCC
>JABEVJ010000109.1 GCA_013043985.1 Legionellales bacterium
ACTCAAGGAAATTATGAGGTTTGCAAAAATGATGCAAAAAGGAGTTCTTGAACTCGGGGATGAAAATGCTTGAAAACGAGATCTGCGGAGTTCTCAGAAATCTAACTAGATTCTCGGATTCAACAGAGTTGGGTAATACAATCGAGCGTGGGTTTTCAGGGTTTTTTCCAGGCTCTACGTTTTCTATAGTCATAATCATACCTCAATTAATTTTTAATTTGAAATTTAACAAATAATGCAAATATTATTAAGTTATAGCCCACAATGGGGCATAGAATGGAAGTAATTGAGGTGGGAAATTTTAGGTAGGAAAATCATGATAACCTCGCTTTAGCCAAATTTATTAGGCGCCTGCAAGCTGAAATAAATCAAATCGGCGCGTACTTTAATCCTCTCCTCAATCAACACAAGGAGATTAAGGTAAATTTCTCATTTAATCAGGAAGATGTCAACTATTTTTTTTATTTTTTTATCTCAATAATTGTTCAAAACTCATTTGTTGGTTTTAGAAAAATGAGATCAATTTTCAATCGCTGTTGGCAAGTTCAGACTAGAAGTATCCCCACGAGTGTGGGGCAGACGCGTTGAACCACGCGTTTTCAGTGTCAAAGTCAGAAACACCCCCACGGGCGTGGAGCAGACAAACTCCATGAGTTGTTGTTCTATATCGCGCAAGAAACACCCCCACGGGCGTGGAGCAGACCGTCCTGCTCACGATAAAGAGGAGGTTTAGATGGAAACACCCCCACGGGCGTGGAGCAGACCCCAACAAATTGTTAATGAACCTTGATTCAAACACAATATATAGTGTTTTTGAATTTGAACTTAAAAATTACTGCGCATCTAATTAATAAAGTAAACCTATTTGGAGGTATTAACCTCCATTTGCTTTTCGACAACGAGTTGCAAACCTGAAATTTCAGTTAAATTTCGCGTGGTGTCGCCTATACCCAGAATTTCATAGCCCGGAGTTGCAGGAATACGGCGAAAAACCATTAAGCCACTTTCTCTCGGGCAGTGCTTGTGCAAATAATCAATAACTTCTTTTGCTACGGCATCGTTTACACCAGAAACAAAGACATTTGCCCGAGGCTCAATAAACCACAGTTTCATTCGACCGCGAACGGCTGCAGGCAAGTCATTTGCTATCACTACGAGCATTTTTTACTCCTAAAATATCAGAAATATCTTTTCCAATTTTACCCAGCAAATCCATTGTAATAACACGCTGTCGGAATGCTGTTGATACACGATGTTTATTGTATTTTCCTGCCATATCCAGGGTGAGGGAAAATGCAAGATCAATACAAAGATATTCTTTATACAGATCCGCTAAATCATAAACAAATGGCAACGGGCTGCCTGAGTGAATAAATCCAATATGCGGTGAATAGCCCATACTATGTACAACAGCACTCAAAATTCCGTACAGTGCTGAATTACAAGCGGTTAAAATTTGATTGGTAATATCGCTAAGCTCAAATTTCCCGGGGGTGAAACTTCGACCTTTCCAACCCACTTTGTATTCTTGAGCCTTCGCTTCATAAAGTGCGCGTACACGATAACCCTCCATCCCCATCATTTCTTTTAGTGATTTTTCTGCTAAGTCAGCATCAGGAAAACGCTTTGCAAACAGACGTCTTGCCACTTCCAGTGATTTTTTGGGATCGGCAGAAAACTTGACTTGCTCACGCAAGTTGCATGTGTCGGCTGAAGGTGACTGGCCACTGGCATAAAACAATAGACTATCTTCACCGACCCAGCAAAGCGTGCAATTAGACTGTGCAATCACTTTGACGGCTTCATGGGTAATCGAGGTGCCGGGGCCTAATAAAATGCAATTGAGCGTGGCGATGGGAAGCCGCACCATATTCATTTCACAATCTATCCATTTGACGCTTGCATCATCAATTTCCAATCGGCCGCGTTCAAGATAAATAAAGGGGTATTTATCTTTAACTTGTGGCAAGCTTTCGCGTGTGATTTTAATCAACAGACGTTCTGGCGGTATTTTTTCCGGGATAATTTCATCAGGCATAAATCAAACTCACTTGGCGATCACGGTATCGTTTATTTTCTCCAAATTGAACTGGCACATCATTGAGTGTAAAAGTTTCATCTGCCTCACCCTCACTAATAGCCCCATGCAGTACACGAAAATCTTCAACACGATTTTTTTCTTTGGCAATAATTTGTGCTTGCTCTATGGCCTCCACTTCATTCACAAATTTTCCGCGATAAATAAAATCAGTTGGCACGCAGTTTTTGCGCCCGAGATAAATATCCCAAGTGGGATTTTGCAGTGCATCCGCTATGTCATTTTCTTTATCATCAGGAACTTCAACTACAACCGCAAAAGCGGCATCTTGTAAGTAATAGCGGTAGGTCATTTTCGCTCCACCACCGTCACTCTTTCTTGGTTTGCCGTCATTCAGATGTGGCTCTAATAATTGCTGCCAAGGATCATTGAGATCATAACCAGCACCAACCATATGAAAATCCCGTAAAAATGGCTCTCGATCAATTTTATGTCCATTTGTTATACGTGAAAAAGAAATCACAGTTTGATTTAAGGGAGCAAACTCTGCTAAAAGTACTGATTGCTCACCACTCGCACCGAGTGCGGCACAGATCAAACCTAGTATCCCTGATTTAGTTGGAAATGGCAGAGTATCGCGTCGCCCGAATTTGGAATCGAAGCCCCATGATTGCAGCGGAGCTTCAAACCACAATAACAAAAAAGGATTGACATTAGACATGGGTTTTTTCCTTCGCGTGATTTTTTAGTGACTCAATCAGATCGTCAATCGTGAAGTACTCATCTTGGCCATAAGTGTATTCTGCCAGTTTTCCAAATAAACTTCCGTGTAAATTTTCTTTTGTAGACAAATAATTTTTCAAGTGTTCAATACTGGGTAAAATGAAACCGCCGTCTTTTGCTTTAATAGCTGTTTCAAATGGCACTTGTAAACGCTGACCTTTACGCACAAATATTTTTGCAAATTCCCATGGTGATGCACCCGATTGGGTTGCCTGCCGCGCGCTTGGAATAGCAAGGAAGAGTGCTTTAGTGAAGTTTTCAATGGCTTCTGGTAAATTTTGACCTGCTAGCGTTTGGTGCAACTGCCCCAAATCAACGCTAATGTAACGATAATAAGTCGCCGAATTAAACTCCAGACTTCCCATATGCGCTGAACCAGCTTCAGTCGGTCTGTCATCCAGGGCCGTAAAAAATTCAACTTCATTACTTACTTTATGGGTTGAGATAGCATGAGAAAAGGAGGCTGCAGCTTCAATATTCAATTCGGCTGCCTGAGCTACCATGCGGCCAAAAAGCGCAATATCCAACGCATCAATATTATTTTTTGTTACCTTTTTAATTAAATCAGCAATTTCTTTAGAATGCTTTTTTTTATCTTTGTTTGTGATAACCATGTCTGGAACAAATCCACTGTTATAAAAAGCATTAGCAAGGCTTTCTATTTCATTGGGGCTTAAAAAGAGCAAGGTATCTGATTTATCATGAACTGGATTTGTTTCAGATTCGGATGTTTCATCTTCCTTCGTCTTTGTTTTTTTACTTCCCGTTTGTTCCTGTTTAATAAAAGCATCTTCAATTTTATGACCGCACGCTTGTGCTTGCTCCGGCGTTGCGCCCAGGGCTAAACAAGCATCTGTAATCAACTTGGCAATATGTTTTGTTCTGATTCCAGCGGTGCATCCCAGTTCATGCATCGCCATCCGTACAGGACGTTTCCAGGCTTGTGAACTGACACGCGCTCGTTGCGAACCCCCAACAATAGCCGATTTAGGCGCACCGACATCATCTCGATTGAGACAACTGACCGGAAAAGCTTGAATGATGTGATATTCAATGCGTACATTTTTGAAAGGGTTATTGATCGTCATATTTAAATTCCTTTTGTTGAGGATAAATCTGTTAAAGGGACAATTTGTAATAATCCAAAGCCAAACGCACGGCCGCGTCCTATGCCTTGGGTAAAACTTAAGCGGAACTGCTCAGGGTTAATAACAGTCAGATCGCCTTTGAGTGTTGCGCTGCCATGAACGACCGACATTCCATTTTTTTCAAAACGTTGCACGCCCACTTTCTCTACTTGCAGGCTCTCTGGATTAACCGTAAAACCCCATGAAAGGAGACCCCGGGATTTAAACCATTCTTCAATAGCTGTTCTATCCTGTATTGAGATTGTTTTGCCCGTTTTTTTATCGCGCTTACTTGGGTTAATGGTGATTTGAAACCCGTAATGGGTATAATTTAAAAAATGAGAGTAAACAGCCTTCGTTTCGACTTCGCCAAATTGGGGTGTTTGATGTGGTTTGCGATTCGATAACATCAAAATTTGGTGTGTATGGAAATCGCCGCCTTTATCGGCATAAACAATACCGCTTGGAATGTTGGTCTGTTTTTCCGCTATCGTACGGGTGTCTTCAAATAAACCATAGACAGTTTTATGCACAGAATATGCATCTTTTATTTTAAGTGTTTTTCTGTCGGAGCGACTCAAACGTAGTACGCTGGCATAGGCTAAGATTTCATCACTCATCTTCGCTTTCCTTTTCTACGTGATTATAAAAATGTTGAGCCCAGCGCGCCTTGATACGGGTTTGCCCGTCCTCTTGATTAAACCATAATAAATCATTCAGTAAGCGAGCATAATCGAGTCGAATATGGCTTTTTGATTCAATTAGACTGAACAGGGGCCGTAAAATGCGACAAACTTCGGGAGTGGAGTTGCAGGCTAATAAACGCCGTAATTTTGCTTTCGCTTGATCGCTTTTATTACCATCATCGTAACAACGGGCAATTGCCTGACCAATTTGTCCTGTTCCGTTTTCTTCGGTTTTTGTCCGTGCAAGCGCGGCAGCAATTAATGCATGAGGTAGTCGTGTATTCTGGTGTTCTAAATTTACACCAAATCCAGCCAAGGCTTCCCAGCTTTGGTATTCAGTAGTAGGGTTGTCAGCGCGCTTCAGTACTGCACGAAAGCCATTGTCTGATTGGCAACGTTTAATGATATAGTCAACAAATGCCTGGCTTTTGTTTTGGTTTATTTTTCCCTTGGGTATTTGTTCAGCTTGTGCCGTTTCAGTATTCATGTGCTCTCCTTTTCCCGATAGGTATAAGAATGTAAATTAGGGCGATTTTTTGCCCAGGCATCCAGTTGTCTGGCGGTTTCTTTTGGACAATAACTGTCGTAAGCTGTCAATGCAAAATTGGCAAATGCCTGGCGAAGAGCGGCTACTTTTTCCAAGTCATCACAACCATTAATCAATTCCTGCGATCGTCGTTCGCAAAGTTGCCAAAGAAGATTGGATGCAGCTTTAGCTTGTTTTACTCCATCCGTTTTTTGATTTTTAAAATAGGCGCAAGTAGCACTATAAATTATTTTGGAAAGATGATCGAGTTTCTCCATTTCCAATTGCAAATTTGAAAACCATGTTTCACCAATGTCGTGGGTGTGAAGTTGGATCGTAGACTCTATAAAATCATCCGAGCCTGAAATATAGTGTTTTCTTGTGACTCCACCACTAATTTTCAATCCTCCTGACCAAAGTATAAATTTTTCTTCATGAGTCATCATGCGCTTCAGCGTTAGGTGCAATTGCTGGCACTCAAACCCAAACGCCTGATTGTTTAGTTCCGATAAAAAACTTAAGAGAGTTGTTAATGAGCGCCAAGGGCGTTTTTCTGGATCAACATGGATTGCTTTTGGAGCTTTAGAAGAGTAATTTACACAAATGCTAGGATCAAAACACCCTTCTTTATATCCAGGATGTGCAATACCTTCAGAATTATGTAAACCAATTTCAGTTAAGAGACAAAACAGAGAAACTGGAATTAGTCTTCCAATCAAACTTGATTTAAGCGCCTGAGCAACATGACAATCCTCACTAATAGGCATTTCTTCCCATGGGGCTTTACCGATTCCTTCAGGATAATTACGAAGACTGCTAATTTGCTCATGCGTGAATAAGTTATGCCATAAGGTTTTATGTAATGTGTTATTTTGCAAAAAATTATGCAAAAAACCTGACGCTCCTATAGCTGCGCCGGAGTTGCAAGTTGATGGATTACCTTTTTTATTTTGCTTGCCTTGATAAGTTGATGAAAGCACAATAGTATTATCTGCTTTTCCACCCAATCCAAAACCCATCAGGGTTAAAATTAATAACGCTTTATCTGCATCAGTAAGTTTTTTTTCAATCTGTGATTGTGTCAGTATGGTTGTATTTCCTGAGGAAATTTCAGGCATAACCGCACCAAAATTTTGTACGGCAGCTTTGTTTATAGCAGGTATTTGCAAAAATGGTTTGTCGCCATACAAATAAAATCGATCATGCCATTTCTCAAGATAATTTAAACAATGATGGGCAAGGCCAATGGGCTGTAAGCTGCTCCAATCTTCGTCATTTTCCGGAGTGTAAGAAGATTGAGCAATTGCGAGCAATAATTTTGTCAGTGCAATTTTTTGTATGGGGTTGCCGCCTAATGCGCGATATTCAGGATAACTGAATACTTGTTTTAAGCTCACGTTTCCAATGTCAACAATTGGAATCCATGGCTCATCAATAAGATTAAAACGATTGTCCGGAATCATTGGGTCTCCTTGTTGATTCCTCAGTCAGCCCGCAAATACAAGCATTCGTTTGTATTCACCACATGGAGGCGAGAGCAGTAAAATAATGACTCATTTTTGCAGGCTGATTGAGAGCCACCCTCACTGTTTAAATATAAAACGTTATGGTTCTAACACTTGATAACCAATCATAGCATCATAATAAATATTTTTCTTATCATGCAGCACACCATGATCAAATGCGCTCAGTTTACCATCTTCGCCAACCAATGCTACACGAAGCATGACCTCTTCATCGTACTCCGGTTTTCCCAAATAAAAATAGTCACCTAGCCACGCAATCTGCTGTCGGCTTAAGGGGTTTGGGGCAAGATGAATACTGACTTTTAACGTGTTTTTCATCAAGAGAACGGTAAGTGAATTCCACTCTTTCCGACTCAATGAGCGGGCGTTGAGGGGTACCCAAAGTCGTTCATTATTGAGCAGCGTGATCCATGCTCCGTGTGTTTCTGGTTGACAAGAACGCAGCAATAGAACCTCCGTACTTTCTAGTTCACTATAGCGGGTTTGTGCATTTTCTTCAGGCAGTGTTTTACCGTTGTGGGAAAGGCCGAGTAATGCCAGGTTAATCAGTTTATCTCGCTTTGTTTCTAACTCATGCAGATGTTTTGCCATTACCTCTGTTTCAGCTTGTTCGGCATAAGTCGCTTCAATCAACTCCCTCATTTGACTGGGCAAGTGAATTTGTGTGATGTTTTCCCATACACTTAAACTACGGCAAAGGACATAGGGGGAATATACTTTTGCGGTATCACCAAAAGTGGATTGTGGCGAAAGAATTGCTTCAGCTAAGTTGGGACAAAGAATCCATGCCTCACATTTGGCACTGACTGGGCGGGCAGTTTCCTCGTGACGCCATAATCGCCCAAGCCGCTGCAAGAGCATATCAGTTGGAGCCATACGGCTAACTAAAAAATCCGCATCAATATCAAGTGATTGCTCTAAAACTTGTGTTCCAACAAGAATCCGGCCTTTTTCAGTTCGTTTGTCAGTTTGATTTTTACCAAAATAAGTTACCCACTTGTCTTCGTTTTCAGCACGATCAATCTTAATAAACCGAGAATGCAGTAACCCGCAGTCTATGTTCATTTCGCTTGTTCGCGCAGCTAGCTTTTTATAAATTGCCTGTGCATCTTTAACCGTATTTTCAATCCATAATACCTGTTGACCTTCTTCAGCCCGGCGTAATGCTTCTTCAAGACTGGAGACTTCATCTGTACAATGTATTTTGACTGAAACGTCAGGCATATGTTCAACGCTTAACTCATCCAAATTTCCTCCATTTGGCTGTGCAGTAATCAAAGGATAAGCCGTTGCCTGCGGTTGAATATTCAGCAATTTTGCACGGCGATCATGCGTCAGTGTTGCACTTAAAATAATGACGGTGCAATGTAGCTGTTGTAAGGCTTTGATCAGTTCATCTAAAATGGTTCCAGTGAAGCTGTCATAGGAATGAACTTCATCTAATATGACGACTTTGCCCGCTAAACCAAATGTGCGCACGAATCCGTGTTTTACATTCATGACGGCCATTAATGCTTGATCAATGGTTCCCACCGCAAAGGGAGCGAGTATGCCTCGTTTATTTTGAGCAAACCAGGCACCTCCAGGATTTCCTTCTTCACCCATTTCAGCATATTTTAATTTGGCATTGCTGTGAACAAGCGTGGCATATTGATGTTCAGAGTCTTCATGCAATATTTTTGTTAAAAATTTACCGACGCGCTCGTGTATTTTTTCTGAGGTCAATTGGGTTGGCAGGGCAAAGTAAACCCCTGTTGCCAGCTTTTTTTCAAGCATTTGGTATGCCACATAGAGGGCTGCTTCAGTTTTGCCCAGACCCATAGGAGCTTCAAGCACATAAACTCCCGGTTGAGTCACTGCTTCAATGAGTTTCACTTGTGCTGGCTTGGGAGCGAAACCAAATATATCAAAAAAACTAAGATTATATTTAAAATGAGGTGGACTAAAACCAGCGACATCTAAAGCAGTTTCTATTTTTGGCATCCAGTTTTCTGTTGGATCTTCAAATAGAGGGCCTGAACCAATCCAGTCGGACACGGTCGTTAAACCGGCTAATACACGGGCTTGTAATGCATTGTCGACTTTGGGAAAGTCGGTATTTAATGCTTGCTTTAGTTTTTCTATGAGAATAACGCGTTGTGCTTCCCATGCAGAACCACCAAAAACATTACTGGTAGATTGTTGGAGAACTATGGGTGAGTATCCATGATGTTGCCCCAGAATTTCAGGAATATATTGTCCAGTATTTTGAGCTTGAGCGGTTGCTTGGCTTACGCCAGCATGTCCGCCCCAGCTTTTTTCTATTTCCGCATTAACATTTTTTAGCAATAAAAGGATAGCGTTAATTTTTTGAGAAAGGGCTTGGTAAATTTTTTTTTGAAAAGTCGGGCTGATTTTTCCTATATCGTGTGTGGCTGCAATCAGTTCTGAGCCAGCAGGAAAAAAAGCGGCACGTAACCAGTCGGGCATTCGTGCAGTCATTGCCCGGGCTACCTCACCAACAACATGACAATGACTCAATACGGTGCGTCCTGCTAATAGGGTATTTTCAGGGGTTTTTTGCGACTTTGCCAAGCAGTCTTCCAGAGACAGGGTTAGTGTATTTTTGGAGTTAGTTGAGTTTTGTATTTTGCGTCCAAGCATATGATGTCCTTACTGCGGGGAGTATATCACTACCTTATCCATCTCAATAGTTTTTCTAAATTCATCACTTGTAGTAGCCCAATCGACCACATCGACTTTCCAAGGTAAATCAGACTCAGAAAAATCATCAGTTAAGGCACTAAGAAAAGACAATGAAAGGGGCTTTTCTGTGATAATACAGAGATCGAGATCAGAATAAGGCTTAGCTGTCCATTTAGCGCGGGAACCAAATGCCCAAACCTCATAATCGGGTACATGCTTTTTTAAAATATCCAGCACGATCACCCAATCGTTCGGGTGGATATCAATCGGAGGGATATTTTTTTTCATGTCAATCGTTCGCGCAGTGTGTTACGTAAAAATTGAGCTTCTTTTAAAAATTCAGGAATTTCAACGACGACTGCGAGCGCAATATCCTCATCATAAGTATGACTAGTTTTATTTCGCATATCACGGTATTGTCTCCATTTTGGCCAATTACTTAACAAAAGGCCTTGTTCATTTGCGGAGCGAATTATGTCAGCAAAAGGCATTTGGTCATACTCTTCGGGCGTGGGTGACGCTGATTCCAAGTAGCGTTTGAGTGTTTTGCAACTAAGGTCATAAGTAAATTCAAAACGTTGAATGAGTCCATCACGAATTTGTGCATCACTGATGTCTTGTTGATAACGAACCCAGCCCTCTTCAAGCCGGGTAATTGCTTTTTCAAGAAAGAGAATATTCATCACAATGATTGTCCTCACTTTTGCTTTTTTAATGAATGTAGGTGTAAAGTATATCAGATATTCATTTTTTACCAGGAGGTTCTTATGTCATTGTCTATGTATCAACTCGCGGTTCCGCAACTTGTACGCATGTTGGGTAATTTATCATCAATGCTT
Organism: Legionellales bacterium; assembly: GCA_013043985.1. GTDB lineage: Bacteria > Pseudomonadota > Gammaproteobacteria > UBA1113 > UBA1113 > JABEVJ01. Next base: position 10,211 of record JABEVJ010000109.1, read on the forward strand.
CATAAAGCAGAAGCTCATGCGACAGCGAAAAAAATTGATCCGGCTATTTTTATTAATGCACGATTAGCGCCGAATATGTGGTCATTGGATAGACAAGTTCAAACTGTCAGTGATACGTCCAAAGGCTGCGTAGCTCGCTTATCCAATATCGAAATTCCGAGTTTTGAGGATACAGAAAAAACTTTTGATGAATTACAAGAACGCATTGCCAAAACAATTCGTTTTATTCAGAGTGTGCCCAAGGAGAAAATGGAAGGGAGTGAAAATCGTACAATACAACTTAAAGTCCCTCATAAAACTTTCGAGTTTGAAGGGCCAACCTATTTAACCTCTTTTGTATTTCCTAATTTTTATTTTCACCTGACCACTGCGTACAATATTTTACGTCATAATGGGGTGGAGTTGGGTAAACAGGATTTTCTGGGTGAGGCTTAGGGTTATATACCCTGAGGTATCGACACATAAATTGAGAAAAAAACGTTAAATTTTAATAGGTTAGCTGCTATCACGTAATTAAGGTTTTAGCACTGAAGCCTA
>JABEVJ010000110.1 GCA_013043985.1 Legionellales bacterium
CTTGTATGGGGTAGCTTTAGTAGGTCTCTGGTTTCTTATATACGTTGGGGTGCCATTGCTGTATGATTGGCTTAAGAGCCTCTTTTAATAAAGAGTAAGGTAATAACATAAGGAAAACGAATATTGAAAATTTAGCGGTGGATACCCTCTTCATGATGAAGCATCACCCTTATCCTAAATTAGGTTAAAAATATGATGCTCGTTTCACTTTGAAGCTGGTTGGTGAAAAATTGATAACAATATCAGTTGGTTGCGATTATTAGGCGGGGTTTTTCACTATGCGATCACGAAAAACTTGTAACATTTTAATGCTAACATTTGTTTCTTTCGCAACTTCCTCTAAAGAGTGCCCCTGCTCTAAAAGTTCGATTGCGTGAAGAGTGCTGTCAAAAGCCTCTTCTCTACCTCGTGCCTCAAAGGCTTGTGCAATGTTCATGGCGACCGCTCCTACATTATCCGGTAAAGTTTTTTTAATAATCTGTATATATTCGTCAAGTTGCTCAGCACCAAATTTGCGCTTCTGCATATTATATTTTACCACAACTTCGACAATTTCGTTAATAATTTCAACTTTTAGGTCTTGACAAATCAGCCCAAATTGCTCCATTTCCTCTACCAGATCGCGCAAATCGGCATGACAGAGGCTTAACTCCATAAGACCCGCCAGCTGGTGTTTTCGTATGTCTTCTTGGGGAATTTGTCCTATATCAATTAGCGTAAAGGGTTCTAAAAAAGCTTTTCGTGCCAATGCCTCCAGATCACCAAAGAGGGTAAATATATCTCGGCTGTAAGTATAAGGTCGTTTACCATTAAACAGCAATACAGGAAAAATGAGAGGAAGGGGTAAAGGCTTGGGCTTATTTTGAATGACATGACGTTTTAAACCCAGCATCATGTAGAATTGGATTCTGAAAGCCATTAACCGATCGGGCTTACTTTGATGCTCAATGAGAGTATAAAGCAACGCTTTCTCTTTGTTAATCAAATCGGCACTAAAAATCAGATCGCTTTCGTGTTCTCGAAGCTCTGGATCAATAAAGCTGATAGATTCCATCTTAAGTGTTGATAAATCGATTTTTTCAAGTACTTCCGGTGGCAAATGGGCGTTGAAAAAATCTTTTGCTACTTCGGGGTGCTCCATCATCGACTTAATAAACTTGTCATGCGGCGTGCGAATAATACCCATAATAAACACCTTCCCAGGTTGAATAAAAAACTAAACTATTTCACGTAAACTTCGTCAATCACCTCTTCTACCATTTTTTGAGTGATAGAGTAGCGGGCAAATGCGGTTAGACAGGTTTCAATAGCTTGCTCGGAGGTGAGCACTTCTTTTTGTGGTGCAATCCAATATTTAATGAGTCTTGCAGGCGGGATTAATTCACATGGGTTGATATCGTGAGCCAATAAAACATCAATACCGATGGTATAATACCAGCTTTTAAATTGGCTGTTTTTTCCGCCCTTAGGTCGTTGGCCTGCCCATTCCTTCAACCTGTCCAAAGGCATTTTTAACGATTTCCCCAAGCGTGCTGCTGCTGTATTGAGTTCTTCACACGTTTTGCTGGCGGGTTGCGTCATTGCTAATAATCGCTGATAGACTGCTTTTCCGTCTGCCAAGGCTTGCTTGATTTCTTCGTCTGTTTTGTGGTGCGTGGGTTGGTAAGCTGTCAGAATGCCTGAAGAAAAGCCGTTTATTTTGTCAATTTTAGCTTCGATGAGCGCGGCTTTATTCATCAATCCGTTTAACATAATTTCATCTGGTACAAAATGAATACCTAGTCGTTTAGCCTCAATAAAGAGTTTGTGCATGACATCCGGCAACTGCGGTGGTACTTTCAATGAAAGTTTAACCAGCTCGTCCGCCTCTTTTTTCCAGGCGTGGCCAAAGTGACTATCGGCCAACCAATTTTCCAGCTGTAACACCTCACTATCATCAATGAGTGTTAATAGTGTTTGGTCATAGCCCTGGTTAAGCGGAAAAGAGCCAATTTGCCGAAAATGGTATTTTGCTTTACCTGTTTGTGCATCCACACTTTTGTATTTTCGGTGTATATCGACTCTCAAGCCCAAATGCGAGCGGTAAGTTCGAATATCAAGCATAATAATCCTTATAAAAATAGAGTCAGTTACCTGACACTTCAATGAATTATCACAATAACAAATAAAATACCTCTCGTCAAGAAAATGTAATAATAAAATTACAATAAAGTTACTTAGCTTGCTAATAATTTATATTAAATATTTTTAATATAAATATTGACTTGCTTGTTTTTTCGGGTATAATGGTAAGAGCATTAACCAGAGGGTTGATGCAAGTAAACCACTTAAAGCCCTACGGGCAGGAGTACAACATGGCTATTGAATATAAGCTCATTGAATCTGCACCTTTTGAACCCTACAGTCATTTATCGGTCGGCAACCGATATTTTGAAAAGCTTAATTTTGACTCACTTTTTTATTCTTATCGTTCAAGAAATGATGATAAAGATCGTTTTATCAATTATGATGGGCTTCACTTTCAATCTGAAGTAGGCTGTAAAAGACTTACTGGTAATGAGTTACTTTTTTATCCCGAGCTTGCTGAAAAATTACGGCTTGAGCCGCATTATCCCACTTTTTGCCAGGATTATGACGTTGATAAACAAGCAAGTGGCTTGGCCTTTCTAAGTTATTTCAACGCACATGTACATGCCTGTCATGCTGATTTTGAAGCAAAACTCACTGAAATCAATATTCGTGCGAATAATCTCATTATGCTCTACGGTCAAAAAAGATATCAACCTATTATTAATGCTCTCGATAAAGATGAGCGAAATAATGCCATAACGGGGCTTATCATCAACGGTACACTAGGGGCTGTTGACAATTCACATTGGCAACCACAAGTAACCGGATGCTAAAGCCACCATGGATGTATAATTTCTTTTCAGCTTATCATATCGAGTTGCA
>JABEVJ010000111.1 GCA_013043985.1 Legionellales bacterium
GCCGCGTGCGTAGGTGATAGAGTAAACAGAGAGTTGTACGGCTGGAGATACGGAACCTAAGTGGAAATAGTGAAAAAAAACAAATGAGCCTCTCGACAAACTTTTCAATAGGGATGTTTACAGAGATTTAGTCTGATTTTTTCATGCATCTCCCACTTGGGTTCCGTATCTCAAGTCGGATGAAACTCATGACTCTGTTCACCTTCAAGCGCGACTTTCGTACGGAATGACATCGAGCGCACAAAAATATTTATATTAAAAACTCGCGATCTCGATTGCGGAGACTATACCCATCGTACTAATATATTAACTCAGAGACGCTTTCTTTTTTGTCCTCTCTTTGTATATTTTGCTGCGCTTTTTGACTCATTGCCTGCTCAAGGAGAAGGCTATTTTGCGCTTCTGCAAAGAATTGATATCGAATTGGTTTCGGACTAGCTAATTTATTTCGACTGACTGATTCAATTTTAGCACGAACAGTCATACCGTTTGTATCACTTGGACAAGCGCTAATCTCTAATGATGAATGCAATGCATCTTGGCTAATAAGATACTGTCCCGAAGCTTCATTTTTCACAAAATTTGGCTCAAAAAAACTGACTTCTGCATTCTTATAAATACCAACTTCTTCTGTGCGATACATCCCGCATTTAACGCTGTAAACGATGCCATTTTCTGTGTTTGATTCAAACTCGCATTCTCGTAGTTTACTTAAGTATTCGTCAAAGAAACTCTGACCTCTTGATTCACCAGCACCATAAAAGTGCCACATTACTCCGGCCAAACCAGGCATGTTTTTAGCAATATCATCAAAACTGTTGATAGAAGAAGGTTCCGGTAAATCAAGATTGTTATTTAAAACTACTTTTCCTAAATAAAAATATAAATTCTGTACTAAAAACTTAGCAAATGCCTGATATCCTTCGTTCTCGCTCAATGGATAACCATATTGAATTAATGTTTCACGCAGACCAGTCAGTGAAGGACAAAAATCAACCGTATTCCAATTTTTTTTCATACTGGGTGCTAAGCTGAAAACTATTTCATATTGCTTGTGCATATCAAACGAATCATCATGATTGATATAATCGGATGGGTTTTCTTTGTTATCTAAAATCAAAATATAATCTTTAATTATATCAAATATCAAATTATTCAAAAATATTTTTGAATATCCATCTTGAGCAGACTCAAAGCGACTATATATTTTTTCTAACTCAGATGAAAAATCAAGATTATCTTGATTTGAATTCAAAAGAACCATAATTGGTTGAACAAATTCGTAGAGTGAAGCATAGGCATTAACACAATTTGATGCGATTTTATTATAGCATTGTGCGCTCTTTTCGTTATTTTCTCTGGTTATTTCATTTTTGTGCCGAATGCTTGCTTCCAAGTACAAAGAGCCATAACCGAACCGATTAAACCAGTTGGTTGTCTCGTTACCACCATTTTTCAAACTCACACCAAGAAATTTTTTGCTCGAAGGGGTGTAATCAGGTACTTCTCCAGCTGCTGGAATCACTTTTCTATTATTTAATCCCCAAGCAAAACCACTTAAAGCATCTTCGTTTTCTCCAACTAAAGATGTGCAGTAAACAGCACTACCCAAGCAACCTGAACGCGAAACACGAACTTCTCCACTTTGAAGAATGGGTTCTTTGAAATCTGTAAAGTGCAAAACGGGTTTTTTGAAATCTACTGGTAAATCAATAAGACGTTTATTCTCAATTTTTTGTTTATGGTCTTTATAATTTTCAAAATAAATTCTTTCATTCGTTGGCAATAATGACAAATCAGCATCTTGAAAATAATGTCCGACACTGGAAAGATTAAGTAACTGACCATTACTTAAAAATTTTGAAGTATACCCTAAAATAAGTGCTGTTAAATCATTTTCTATGTCTGTGCTCTCAACAGGAGAGCTTTCATTGTCATCAGCAAGCAAAATAATATCAACATTACCAAATTGCTTGCTGATGGTAATATTGGCATCACTCTTGGTATTTTTCATCACAATTGTTACTCGTGATACAGTATGCTTAGCATTCCAGACTTCATAAGCCTCACAATTATTATCTTTATAAATAGGGGTGATTTGCTTAGTTTCATCATGGTTGAAAAGACGAGCTAAGACTGGGTTATCCGACAGAAAAGGAACCGCATCTGATCTATTTTTATATTTATTTTTTGTGGTAATCATATTGTAACCCATTTTTTTCTCCGCTATTTAGCTTTACTCCTTACCATTCTATCTATTTATTCTTAAGATAATATTTTTAATATACAGTTAATAAAGTACTGCTTTGCGTGGAATAAAACATAGCGAATAGTCTTACTTTGAAATGACGATTTTTTAAAGATTGGTGCTTAAGTTTCAATTAAGAAATGCTGGGAATACATGGATTTTTAAATCCTTGAGAATGATCACTGTTCTCTTCTGATATGCGTAATTTCTTTGAGTTATTGCAAGATTGTGATTCATCATCTGAATGACGTTTTGTTTCTTAATAAATCGGGGTAAAGCAACATAGGGTAGGCACGCAGTATTCTGCAGGATAACAAATAACTGCTTCTGGATTCCAGACAATCATTTCCTTCGCTGCGTATTCCGGCTGAAGTCCTATCACAAAAGAAGAGTTATGTTGGCAAGCTTTGGAGATTTGCCAAATTCAATCTTTCATTAAATCACTGCCAAACGGCCTTGATACGTATGTAGGGAAAAACGGTGAA